>DAOMAH010000007.1:3894-19944 GCA_035426725.1 Acinetobacter sp. | reverse complement strand
ATATCTGACTTTAGATTAGCGAATCAGTTTGGTCAGTAAATCATCTTTATTTAGATTGCATGATTCAGCATCTCGGCGACCTTTATATTCAAAGGTACCCGCATCCAAACCTTTTTCACCAATCACAATGCGATGTGGAATACCCATAAGCTCAAGGTCTGAAAATTTGACACCTGGACGTTCATTACGATCATCAAACAACACATCATAGCCTTGAGCTTGCAACTCAGCATAGAGTTTTTCTGCTGCTTCTAATGTACGAGGTGATTTATGTGCATTCATTGGAACAATTGCAATGTCAAAAGGTGCAATGGCTTGTGGCCAAATGATACCTTTCTCGTCAAAATTTTGTTCAATTGCCGCAGCTACAACACGGGTCACACCAATTCCATAACAGCCCATGGTCACGGTAAACGGTTTTCCATCATCGCCAAGCACTTTACAACCTAAAGCTTCAGAATATTTGGTGCCCAATTGGAAAATATGACCAACTTCAATACCACGTTTAATTTGCAGGGTACCTTTTCCATCTGGAGATGGATCACCTTCAACTACATTACGTAAGTCAAAGACTTCTGTATATGTCGCATCACGATCCCAGTTCACACCAGTCGCATGTTTATCCACTCCATTTGCACCTGCAACAAAGTCAGATAATACTGAGGCTGCACGATCAACAATGACTGATAAACCTTTTTCAATTAAACCTTGAGGACCACAGAAACCAGCAGTTAAACCATATTGTGCTAGTTGCTCCTCAGTTGCAAAAGTTAATGGTGATGCAATGAGTGGATGTTTTTCAGCTTTAATTTCATTCAGTTCATGATCGCCACGTAAGAACAAAGCAACCACAGGTGTGTTGCCATTTTCATCCGTTAAGCCTTGAACCAATAACGCTTTTACAGTCTGCTGATACTTGCATTTAAGGAATTGGCTGATTTCTTCAATAGTCTTATGGTTTGGTGTTTCAACGATGGCAAAATCTTTGCTAGGCGCAGCACGCTCACCCACTAAAACAGCTTCAGCCATTTCAACATTGGCAGCGAAATCAGATTCAGTTGAGAATGCGATATCATCTTCACCACTCGATGCCAATACATGGAATTCATGTGAGGCTGAACCGCCAATTGAACCCGTATCTGCTTGGACTGGACGGAAATCTAAACCTAGACGTGTAAAGATGCGGCTATAAGTGTCATACATCACATCATAAGTTTCTTGCAGCGATGCTTGATTCGCATGGAAAGAGTAGGCATCTTTCATGATGAACTCACGCGAGCGCATCACACCAAAGCGTGGGCGAATTTCGTCACGGAATTTAGTTTGTATTTGATAGAAATTAACAGGGAGTTGCTTATAGCTTTTCAGCTCATTGCGCGCAAGATCAGTAATAACTTCTTCATGTGTTGGGCCAAGAACAAAAGGGTTGTCGTGACGATCTTTAAAACGTAATAACTCTGGACCATATTGTTCAAAACGACCAGATTCCTCCCAAAGCGCAGCGGGTTGAGTGACTGGCATAAAAACTTCTAATGCATTCGAACGATTCATTTCTTCACGCACGATTGCATCTACTTTGTTTAAAACACGAGTTCCCATAGGCAACCAAGAGTATAAGCCTGAAGCGAGTTTGCGAATCATGCCTGCACGTAACATGAGCTGGTGTGAAATCACTTCAGCATCATTCGGGATTTCTCTTAAGGTTGCAAATAAAAAGCGGCTAGCGCGCATGGAAACTGTCCTAAAGTTAAATGTTATTGAAAAAATGACAAATTTATATCGCCAATTTTAGTATTTGGCATTATGGCATGAAACATTCAATTTCGGACAATTCAAAAGAATGGAATTAAATAAAACATCAAAACAAAAATAGACGAAAACTGTCTATGAGGTATAAAGAAAATTATTTAACTTTATTTTTTTCAAGTAAGTTCAAACGGCTAATAATCGCGGCATAGTCAGTTTCAGTTTTATGATAGCTGTTGCGTAAACTTTCAACGACTCTTTTAACGTTATCGATATTATTCATGTTGTTTTCCAAATTTTTTCTTAGTGCAGGAGGGATGCTTTCTCCTTTACGGTGAAATTCCATTTCTTGGCGTTTAAAAGCAATCTTGTCTTTTTGTAGTTGTTGTAACTGATCTTGTTGATAATTCAATTGTTTTTTTAGATTTGCTAAAATTTGGTCACGTTTTCCTGCTGCAATTTGGGCAGATCCATAAGCACGTTTAAGCTTTAAGTCTTGCTCACGTTGGCGAGCCAAAGATTCGCGACGTGCAGATTGCTGTATATCGACAGTAGAGTTATAAGCTTGGTTGCGTTTGATCACTTGCATGTTACGATCAAGGGCATCGTAACCATGGCGAATATGCTCAGGTGTAACAGAAGTGCTTACATTCGCTACGCCGTTTCGATCGTAATAGCGGTACCATACGGCACGAGGTTGTTCGTTAGCTGCAAAAGTAGAATGACAAAATAAGAAAAGTACGAGCGTGCAAATGCAATTACGAGTATTCGTTATATAGTGACTAACATTCAAGCCATTTTTAAACGAGCCGGTCATTCCATTCCCCGAAAAGTTAACTCAATCACATCTTTTTACATAATAATCAGTTGTATATTAGTCGCTATTTATACTATTAAAAATAGTGAATGTGCAAAAAAAATAGTATTTTAATCAAAATTAGACTTGTTTTCTTGATTTAGAGAAATTGGCTAATTTAGCCAAAATCGTCGTTGATAATTCAAGTAAAGATATGTTAAAAGTAGTCAATCTGGATAAAACAAATTAAACCAATCATAATTTGTATTGAGTGCGAACGGGGCGGGGCAATTAAATGGAAGACCAATTTCAGAATTTAAAAGTGATGGTTATTGACGATTCGAAAACAATTCGTCGTACAGCTGAAACTTTGTTGCAACGAGAGGGCTGTGAGGTTATTACTGCTGTTGATGGTTTTGAAGCCTTATCTAAAATTGCAGAAGCGAATCCAGATATTGTATTTGTCGATATTATGATGCCACGTTTAGACGGTTATCAAACATGTGCATTAATTAAAAATTCTTTAAATTATCAGAATATTCCAGTGATTATGCTATCAAGTAAAGATGGTTTATTTGATCAAGCCAAAGGACGTGTCGTTGGGTCGGATGAATATTTGACGAAGCCATTTAGTAAAGATGAGCTGTTAAATGCGATTCGTAATCATGTTAACGCGTAAAGATTTAAATTGAGGTAAAAATGGCTCGTATATTGATAATAGATGACTCTCCGACAGAAACATTTCGTTTTAAAGAAATTTTAACTAAGCATGGTTATGAAGTTCTGGAAGCGACTAATGGTGCGGATGGAGTAACAATGGCGCAAGCTGAGTTGCCTGATTTAGTACTTATGGATGTGGTTATGCCTGGTATGAACGGTTTTCAGGCAACACGTCAAATTAGCAAAGGTAAAGAAACTCAACATATTCCAGTCGTGATTGTAAGTACAAAAGATCAGGCTACGGATCGTGTATGGGGTAAGCGTCAAGGCGCGTCTGACTATTTGACTAAGCCGATTGATGAACAGCAGCTTATCGATGTAATTAAGCAGCTACTTAACTAAGTGCTGTTTTGTTCTGGGCATTTCATTGCTCAATATGGGATAGAGTATGGCAGCAAATGGATTTATTGAATTGCTTCGCTTATCCAAGCGAGGGAATAAGCAGTATGCTTCAACTCAAAATGAAGTCACTCGTTGGTCTGGAATCGCCTTTGAAATGTTGGGGCAGTATTTTGTTGCGCCTTTAGGTGAAATTTCAGAAGTGATATATCCGCCTAAATATACGCCAGTACCTAATACCCAAGCATGGGTTCGGGGGTTGGCGAATATTCGTGGAAGATTGCTGTCTGTTTCTGATTTGGCTCATTTTGTATCAGGTCAGCGAAGTCAATTCTCGCCAATGCAAAAAGTAATTTGTGTTAGCTATCAAGATCATTATGTTGGACTGGTTGTAGATCAAGTTCTAGGAATTCAACACTTTAATAAAAAGAGTTTTTTCTCTGAAAGTGGGGAGTTAAATGGTAACTTGACGGATTATTGTCAGGGATATTTCCACCAACATAATCAGCAATGGCATGTGTTTTTATTAAGTCGATTATTGAATAATCCACATTATATGAATGCATCAATAAAATTTATAAACTAGCTTGATACGCTATGGAAGATAACGCGTATTCTGGGGGCTGAAATGGGCTTTAAACTAAAAAAGAAAAATGCTGGAAGTGGCGATAGCGCAACTCCGAAACAAGGTGGGGCGTTTTTAGAGAAAATTCGAACGCAACTGGATCAATTTTCACGAATTTTTGGTGATCCTGAGCAGTCTAAGCCAATTCTATATCGAGCTATATTCGCCTTAGCCCTTGCGTTACTTCTACTGATTTATTTGTTCGTGAATATTCCACGTGCAAACCAACTTACTCGTAGTTTGGGTGAGTTGCGTTTATTGTCACAAATGATCTCTCGTCAAGCGACTGAAGCGACTGCTTCAGGAACGCCTGAGGCCATGAAAAGTTTAGCTGATTCGGAAAAACGTTTTGCTGAAAACTTGGATGCTGTAAAAGGTATTTATGGAAGTGGTTCTGATGAATATAAGAAAGTTGATCAATTGTGGGGCAATGTGTCTAAACATATTGACTTGATTTCATCGCAACAAAAAGTCATCAACCAACTTTATGATACCAACATCTCGATTAGTGAAACGATTCCTGAGATTCAAGCAGAATATAACTTGATGGTTGACCAAATGGTTCGTGAGAACATGTCGAGTAGTCAGGTAATTATTACGAAAAACCAAGTCTTTATTGCTGAACGTATTTTGCGTTCAATTAACTCGGTCTTGGTGGGAACTGATAATTCAAATGTATCAGCAAATGACTTTGGTGCAGATATTGATACATTTGGTGTTTACTTAAATGCACAGCTTAACGGTAGTTCTGAATTAGGGGTGGATCGTATCGCATCTCCTGATTTACGTGAATCAATTGATAGTATTAAGTCCGATTATGATTCAGTTTTAAAACCAGCAGCTGCGACAGTATTGCAAAACGCGAATCAAATTGTACGTGTACGTCAGGCAGCTTCACAGGTGTTCTCTCAGTCGGATACATTGTTAAATTCTTTGAATGACCTATCTGATAAAGCGGAAAGTAGTTGGGGTAATGTTATTGCGGGTATTATCTTACTTGCTTCTTTAGGATTATTGATTTTCTTTACTTTGCGATTGCTAAACTTACGTGGTAAAGCCGATAAGGTTAGTGTAAAAAACCTGCAAGATGAATATGATCGTAACCAAAACGCAATTCTACGATTACTGGATGAAATCGCCGACTTAGCAGATGGTGACTTACGCTCATATGCAACGGTTTCGGAAGATTTTACAGGGGCAATTGCTGACTCTATTAACTTCGCAATTGACCAACTACGAGATCTAGTATCACGAATTAATGACACATCTCAAGAAGTCGCGCGTTATACCCAAGATACGCAAAACATTACCAACCAATTGGCAGAAGCTTCTGAACATCAGGCTCAAGAAATTGCAGGCGCATCCGCCGCAATGAATGAAATGGCAATGTCGATTGACCAAGTATCTGCAAACGCATCTGAATCTGCCGATGTAGCACTGCGGTCTGTACAAATTGCATCAAACGGTGCGGAAGTTGTAAACCGTTCGATCGAAGGTATGGATCATATTCGTGAGCAGATTCAAGAAACATCTAAACGTATTAAGCGTCTTGGTGAATCTTCTCAAGAGATTGGTAATATTGTATCGCTAATTAACGATATTGCGGATCAGACTAACATCTTGGCATTAAATGCGGCAATTCAAGCATCGATGGCTGGTGAAGCGGGTCGTGGATTCGCAGTAGTTGCGGATGAGGTACAGCGTCTAGCAGAGCGTTCAGCATCAGCAACCAAGCAGATTGAAAGCTTAGTAAAAACCATTCAAACAGATACTAACGAAGCCGTTATTTCAATGGAACAAACGACTTCAGAGGTAGTACGTGGTGCTAACTTAGCGAAAGATGCGGGTGTTGCACTTGATGAAATTCAAACAGTATCGGGCGATTTGGCGAAATTGATTGCGAGTATTTCGGATACTGCAAAACTGCAATCTGCGTCTGCAAGTCATATTGCAACAACGATGAATGTTGTACAGGAAATTACGTCACAAACGACCACAGCAACGTTTGATACAGCACGTTCAGTTTCTGAACTCGCCAATATGGCTGAATCATTACGTGAGTCGGTAACTGACTTTAAATTACCAGACTAAGCCGTATTGAGTGGGCAGATGGGGGTGTCTGCCCACTCATTTTTAGCGATTTTAACTATCTTCGCAAGGGATTGTAATTGCAAAGATCTCTTGTGTAAGGATGACACGTAATTTTTACTCACTGTAAGTGGATAAAAACGATAGAAGCAGCTATGAAAAAAATATTACAAACCTTAGTTGAAACGATGACGCTTCCTGAAGATAGTTATCTTGAGCAAGATTCAGAAATTCTTGATATTTTTATCGAAGAATTGGACGACATCTTTGTAGAGTTAGTGCCATTATTAGCTCGATGGTCGGAGCAACCAAATCAACAAGATGTTCTTACGGATATTCGACGCCATTTCCATACCTTAA
Organism: Acinetobacter sp.; assembly: GCA_035426725.1. Lineage (GTDB taxonomy): Bacteria > Pseudomonadota > Gammaproteobacteria > Pseudomonadales > Moraxellaceae > Acinetobacter. Next base: position 13,270 of record DAOMAH010000007.1, on the reverse strand, counting down.
AAGGATCTGGGAGAATGGTGGGTGCGAAATCATCTGGTGAATTAGCATGGACTGTTGAAGACACATTGAATAGAGTCATCGGTGGCACGGTTCAGTTAGATGAAAATATTCCACGCTATGTGCAATCTGTATTTAATCTGTACCGTTTTAAACTAGGTCATGATTTTAAAATCGTGCAAAGTCATTCTATTGATCTTAGACCGCTAGTTTTACTGGGACAACAATTACAACAACAGCATAAACCTGTACCAGAATTAGCAGAACTATTACAATTTTCGACTCAGTTAAATCATCCGGATTTTGTAACAGGGCTTGAAATTTCTGCGTCAACTCATGATGAGATTATTACAGAGTCTGAACAATTTGAATTTACGAAAGTAAACCAAGCCGAAGATGACAACTTCCTGAATGAAACGCGTACTATTTTCCTAGAAGAAGCAGAAGATCATTTAGCGACGATTGATAAATTTCTATTAAATGATCACCCGACTAATGAGCATTATAATAGCTTAATTCGTGCTTTACATACGTTGCGCGGTAGCTCTGCGATGGCACATGTAGAACATATTTTTGAAGCAAGTTCTAAGGTTGAGAATTTATTTAAAACATTATTACAAGATGAATTAGATTCAAGTTCAGATGAAACTTCGTTATTAACTCACTATGCGCAATTCGTACGTGATTATTTACATACGTTAAAACAAAATGGTCAACAACAAGAATTTGATGGAATCTACAACACATTCAATAGTGCTTGGGATAGTTATGACTTCCAATTAGAAGAAAAACACAACGAAGCTACGCGTCCACAAGGCCTAGTTGCACAACTATTGGAACTGAATATTAATGATTTACTTGATGTTGAGTTTGATTTTGAGAAGAGAGCAGCTTCAGAGTTTGCTGAGTATTTACAATTACTAAGCGAACAAGCAGAACTATTGTTACAGCATACCAATCAGCCAGCAACTATAGGTATGTTTGAATATACCAACGCTTTACGCTCTAGTTATCAAGATGTGCTATCGAATCCACAGTTATTACAAACTGATTATGCTTATGAAATTTACCAACAAGTTCATCAGCAATTTATTCAATTATTTGATACTTTGGCTGCTGGGCAGCGGGTTAATTTAACGATAGATCATGAGCGGTTGTTAAATGAGTTAAGCTCATTCACGCAACAAAGCTCACAGCTTGCAGAGCAAGTTGATAATAAAGTTGCAGAAGAGACGGAAAGTACGCTGTCGAAACAAGAAGATTCTATATCGGCTGTCAATTTTAATGAGTTAGCTACTCAAATTGCCTTAGATAAGCAACAGTTACAAGCGTCTGATTCGAATCATGATTTTGACCCTGATTTATTAGAGATTTTCTTGGAAGAAGCGGATGAGTTGTTGGTTGGTATTGATACTGACTTAAGCACATGGGCTGCTGATAAAAATAATCTCAATGCACTAAAAAACCTCATGCGTTATTTGCACACCTTAAAAGGTGGTGCAAATATGATTCAGGCTACGCATATTGGTCTAATTGCGCATGAACTTGAAACGATTTATGAGAAACTTATTAATCAGCAGATTTCCGTAACTTCTCAATTAATTTCATTTATACGTACAGTACAAGATGATATTGCAGATCGAATTCAAACGATTCGTGATCAAAAGTTGGATTATTCGTCTGTAAATGTTTTGCAAGCTATTACGAAAATGTCTCAATCTGCGATTTCAAGCGCAGAAATTGTGAATCCAGTGGTTGAGCAGGCATCACTCGAAACAGTTCAAACGCAACCTACAGTGGCTCAAACGACTGCTGCGCCTATTGCAGTTGATGTAAGCCATTTTGCAGCGCAACTTGCATTAGATAAAAAGCAACTTGTATCTTCTGATTCAAATCAAGATTTCGATCCTGATTTATTAGAGATCTTCCTTGAAGAAGCGGATGAATTATTAGTCGGGATTGACAGTGATCTTAGTTCATGGACTTCAGATCATAACAATTTGAATGCCTTGAAAAATTTGATGCGTTATTTGCACACCTTAAAAGGTGGTTCAAATATGATTCAGGCAACGCATATTGGTTTGATTGCGCATGAACTCGAAACCATCTATGAAAAATTAATCAATCAACAGTTAAGTGCGAATCCGCAGTTAATTGCATTGATTCGTTTGGTTCAAGATGATATTGCGGATCGTATTCAGACTATTCGTGATAAACAAACAGATTATCCTTCTACGCATGTGGTCGCACTGTTACAACATGCCGATACTGATTCTGTTGCAGAACCAATTACATCAGTAGAATCAATTCAAGATGAAGTTGTTGCTGAAATTACAACAGAAGTTGAAGGCCAGTCTAAACCTGAAGAGGTTGATGCTAAAGTAGACCTGTCAACTTCAGAAATAGAGCGTCCTACTAAAGAAATAGCAGCTTCTTCGATTTCATCGCCATCTGCACAACCAGTAGATGATGAAGTTCGATTAATCGCGGAACAAACATTCTTTGAAGAAGCCGAAGAATTACTTGAACAAGCAAAAATTCTTCTTGCGCAATGGATTGAACAACGTGGTAATCGTAGTTTACTGTTACAGCTGCAACGTAATGCGCACAGCTTAAAAGGCGGCGCACGCATGGCAGAGCTGGATGCTATTGCTGCCATTGCCTACCACTTAGAAAATGCGTTTGAGCAGTTTGGTGTTCATCATTTCAATTCAAATGCTTACGATAATTTGTTAAATACAGCATTTGTTTGGTTGAACGATGCAATTTTTAAACGTCAGTATGCAAACTTTGATGGCTTGAAGCAAAACCTTGCAAACATGGACTTTGTCGATGTTTCTGCTCACCTTCCACAAAAACTTTCTGCACGAGATATCTTTAACACAGAATTCGCAATGGAGTTTGTGCAAGGTGATGGTACAGAACCACCTTCAATGTTGGGCGAGTGGGAAAATACTGAGAAAGTTGAACAAAATAATGAAATGATTCGTGTTTCTGCTGATGTCATCGAGAAGATGATTGATTTATCAGGCGAAAATGCGATTAACCGTTCGCGTATTGAGATGGATTTAGGTCAACTCGGTGGCACATTAACGGAGATGGAGCTCGCAATAAAACGTTTGGCAGATCAATTACGCCGAATGGATGGTGAGTTGGAAAGTCAAATTATTGCACGACATGGTTCAGAGAACAGTCGTTATGCAGACTTTGACCCGTTGGAAATGGATCAGTATTCATCTCTTAATCAACTGTCAAAATCTCTAGCGGAATCAGCTTCGGATTTGGTCGATTTCAAGCGGACGTTGTCTGATAAAATTCGTGATACCGAAGGTTTGTTAATACAACAGTCACGTATTCAAGCTGAAATTCAAGAAAGCTTAATGCGGACACGCCTTGTACCATTTTCACGGTTATTACCACGTTTGCAACGTATTGTGCGTCAAACAGCATCTACATTGAATCGTCCAACTGAATTAGTGGTCAACAATACTGAGGGTGAATTAGACCGCAGTATTTTGGAACGTTTGGTTTCACCTTTCGAGCATATGTTACGTAATGCTGTCGACCATGGTATTGAAGATCGTGAGCAACGCTTACAAACGAAAAAACCTGAAACGGGTAGTATCGTTCTGAATATCGGTCGTCAAGGAACTGATGTTGTCATCACATTTAGCGATGATGGTAAAGGTATTGACGTAAATCGTATTAAGCAAAAAGCAATTCAAACTGGATTAATGACTAAAGATCAAAAGCTTGATAAGGAAGAAATTTTACAATTTATTTTCCACCCAGGTTTTAGTACAGCAGCACAAGTCACGCAGATTTCAGGTCGTGGTGTTGGACTTGACGTTGTTCAAAGTGATATTAAAGCGCTGGGCGGTCATGTCACTGTCGATTCAGTTCTTGGTAAAGGGACGACCTTTAGTATTCGTGTACCAACGACTGTAGCGGTCAGTGATGCCCTGATGGTAAAAGCTGGTGATCAACAATTTGCCTTCCCGCTTGCGCAAATTGACCGAATAGTACGTATCTCGCCAATGGCTTTAGAGAAATATTTTGAAAGTAAAGAAAATTACTTCAAGATTGATCAAGAGCAATATCGTTTACGCTATTTGTCGGAATTCGTTGCAGGTCAACCTGTCCCACGTTTCCATGGTATGGTTCATTCATTGCCAGTACTATTGATTAAAGGTGCACAAGGGCAAACGACCGCTTTACTTGTTGATCAATTAATTGGTTCGCGTGGACAAATTGTTGTGAAACCAATTGGGCAACAATACTCAAGTATTGGTGTGATCGCCGGTGCAACCATTCTAGGTGATGGTCAGGTTTGTTTAATTCTTGATGGTCAGAATATTGCACGTCAGGCGCAGTCAACATCACGTAGTAAACAAGGTGATGAAACCTATACTAAACAACGTTACGATCAACGTCGTTTAATTATGATTGTCGATGACTCGGTTACGGTTCGTAAAGTAACGTCTCGTTTGTTGGAGCGTCATGGTTATGATGTGGTCACGGCAAAAGATGGTGTGGATGCCATTGAGCAACTAGAAACAGTTAAACCTGATTTAATGCTGTTAGATATTGAGATGCCACGTATGGACGGCTTCGAGGTTACCAACCTTGTTCGACACCATGAAGTTCACCGTGAATTGCCAATCATAATGATTACGTCACGTACAGGTGAAAAGCATCGTGAACGTGCATTATCATTAGGTGTGAACCAATACATGGGTAAACCATTCCAAGAAGAAATGCTCTTGGAAAACGTTGAAAGTTTACTTACGACAGTGCGCTAAGGAGTTATAAATCATGGCAAATAATGGCGCAAACTCTGCATTTGGAAAAATTGACCAGCAAGAGTTACAACACTTAATTACAGTTTCAACGGGATTTATTGATTCATATATTATTGAATGTTATAAAAAAGTTCCAATGTTGATCCCACAGAATATCGTATTGTCTGCAATGGATACGCGGACTGATGTTACGCAAATCGAATGGCATGATCTAAAACTTCCTGTTTTTGCAGTGAATGATCCAAGCAAAAAACAAGGGGTTGCTTTGGTAATTGAAGGTGATGATGTTTCCGAACGATTTGCTTTAATCTGTAATGAAATGCCCGAATCAATTCGTTTACGTATTTCAGAAATTGTTGATGAAGAACGTGATATTCAAGATGATGGTGTTTTTAGGTATGTGAAAATGGGGGAAAAGCAATTCTATGTCCCAAATTTACAGAACATTCAAAGCAAGCTAGGTTTATAAACAGGGCTGTACTAAAAAAGGAACTCAATTGAGTTCCTTTTTTGTTTCCATCACACAATTAAGTCAGCAAGTTTTCTAAAATCTGCTCATAAATTTCAGCTAAAGGTTCTAAATCTGCGACATTTACATGTTCATTAATCTGATGAATTGTGGCATTTAAAACGCCCAATTCCAGTACTTGTGCACCTGTTGGCGCAATAAAACGACCATCAGAAGTCCCACCACTGGTTGAAAGCGTGGTATCAACATTAGTGACATTTTTAATGGCTTTTTTTGCTGCTGTAACAAGTTCACCCACTGGTGTCAGGAAAGGCAAACCAGATAAGGTCCAATCAATATGATAATTGAGCTGATTTTGATCAAGTATTTCCATGACACGTTGTTTGAGTAGATCGGCAGTCACTTCAGTCGAATAACGGAAATTAAAAGTCACTTCTAATGTGTCTGGAATCACATTGGTCGCGCCTGTACCTGAGTGAATATTTGAAATTTGAAACGAAGTCGCAGGAAAATATTCATTGCCATTGTCCCAAATCACTTCACAAAGTTCATTCAATGCTTTTGAAGCTAGATGAATTGGATTTTGGGCAAGATGTGGGTAAGCGACATGACCTTGTTTGCCTTGTACGGTTAACACACCATTCAAAGACCCGCGACGACCATTTTTGACAATATCACCGAGCTGGTGGGTACTTGAAGGTTCGCCGACTAAGCACCATGTCATTTTTTCATTGCGCGCTTCTAGAGTTTCTACAACTTTAACCGTGCCATTAATGGATGGACCTTCTTCATCTGATGTGATCAAAAAGGCGATAGAGCCTTTATGGTCCGGATGTTTTTTAACGAAACGTTCAGAAGCAACCACCATTGCCGCCAAAGCAGTTTTCATATCTGCAGAACCACGACCATAGAGTTTTCCGTCGCGAATACTTGGCAGGAACGGATCTGAATTCCATGCATCTAATTGACCTGTCGGCACAACGTCGGTATGACCTGCGAAACAAAATACGGGACTTTCAGTGCCACGACGTGCCCATAGATTATCCACGTCTTCAAAACGCATATTTTCGATGTTAAAGCCAATTTTTGCTAAGCGTTCCGCCATAATATTTTGGCAGTCATGATCAATTGGCGTGACAGATGGTTGGCGTAGGAGTTGTAAACTCAATTCAAGCGTATCGGAGTGATTCATGCGATAAGAAATAAAATCTGGTGAAGTCTAAACCGATATAATAGGGGAATATGCGATAGAAAGGTATGAATAAATAAACCTTATCTATTGCAAGATAAGGTTTATTTAAGTCGATGGTTTACATCTTGTCTTGAGTTTTTTCAGCAGTTTCAGTCACTTTGTCTCCAGCATGTGACACATCTTTACCAAAGCCTTTGAAAGTATTACAACCAGTTAATACAAAAGCAGTCATGAGACAAGCAGCTAACATTTTTTTCATCATTTTCTCCGTTTTAATGTCATTATGATGTAGTTCAAGGCTAAAAAAAAATGATCAGAATGAACATAACGGTTTGATAGTAGAACTGTTATAAAATGTTACTTTCTAAAATGAATGGGATAATAGAGGTGGTTGACGAAACATATAATATTTAAGTTCGGTGGTTTCATTATAATAAAGTCCATTTGTCCACCATTGTGTAGCTTGAGATGATAGGTCTAGATTTGGGCAAATCCATTCCTGACGCTGTAAACGAAAATAAGTAGATGATGGAATAGTACAGCCCCATTGACCGAATCTTCGTGAAGTATTTATCCAATCGGGAAGTGAGGATAGGTCATGGTTATGGGGTAAATAAAGCTGACCTTTTAACACGACAAATTTACGCTGAATAGGGTAATCATCTACTTCTGTAAATTGAAACTGTCGCTCGGTGAAATGTTGTAATTTTCGTTGTAAATGGTCTTCCCGATTTAAGCCAAACCAATCGGATAATTGTAATTCGCCTTCACCCAAGTAATATTTTAATGCGACTTCCCAATGTTCAATTTCTTGCGTTTGTTGATTCAGCAATAAAAAATCAATTTCCCCTAAAGTCGTTGAACCTGAAATCTGCTGAATGCTGTGCCCGAGTAATTTGTAAGGATGATAACCCTCATCTTTCAACCAAAACCATAGCAAATTTTCAAATCGCAAGCCTAAGCGTGTGCTTTTAAGTCGAGTAAGAAATTCAACAAGTTCTCTTGGGTTTCGATCTAGTTTTAATAAGCGTGATTTGTAGGCGTGATAATAAGTTTGCCAAATGTGCTGCTGATGAAATTCAAATGAATGCTTCATCTCTAAATCGGGAGGAACCTCATTTAAAAGCGTCTGGCTGGCAATGCAAAAGGCCAATTGACGTACAATTGGGGTCTTAAACTGTAACCAAGGCTCAAAATAGTCAGGCGTGACATTAGAGTTAAACATAGACGAACTCGGTCATGTAAATAATCAACGCAGTTTAAGAAACCACAATAAAAACACTTTATACTAGCATGGGTGTATTACAGGGTTGATTCATTATTCAATGAAAACATTGTTTTGGCGTAGCCTAGTCGTAATTTTTATTACGCTCGGGATTATTGGTGCGATATTACCAGGCGTGCCAACCACCGTTTTCTTGATTTTAGCAGCATGGGCAGCGTCAAAAGGTTGGCCGCAAATGGATGCATGGTTACTCCACCATCCTAAATATGGCAAAACCTTAAGAAATTGGCGTGAAAATGGCACTGTGCCACGAAAGGCGAAATGGATTGCCAGTGTGATGATGCTGATCAGCGGTATATTGATGTTATTTACCAATGCGCCGCTTTTAGTCAAAGTATTTACTGATGTCACAATGCTGATTGTTGCGATTTGGTTGTGGCTACGCCCTGAGCCGCGTTAAGAAAAGCAACGCTTTTTAGCGGCGCAAGACGAGAACTACGTTCGAGTCAAAGCGTTAAGAAAAGCAACGCTTTTTAGCGGCGCAAGACGAGAACTATGTTCGAGTAAAGGTGTTAAGAAAAGCTAAGCTTTTATGAATATATTTATCCTGCGCAAGTCGGGTGGGTATGCAGCGAACTTAATAGGGAAGTAAATCCGTTCTCCTGAAATGACAAAGCTTCTTAAGAAGCAGAAGTATAAGTTCGCATTATTGTATTTGGACAAAGACGAAAAATATTTGAGGTTCAATATGCCCTATACCCTTGAGCAAGCCGATATCTTGATAGATTTAGCGAATCAAAGACTTTATTTGCCAAAATTGCAAAAAAACTATCAAATTTCATCGGGTAAAAACGGTATCGGAGAACAAGAAAATACAGGTAAAACTCCACGAGGATGGCATCGCGTTGCAGAAAAATTTGGTCATGATGCTCCTAAAAATACAGTTTTTGTTGCACGTCAGCCAACGGGAGAGATTTATCATCTCCAACTTGCTGACCTGTTTCCTCTACGAGATTGGATTTTGTCTCGAATTCTATGGCTAGACGGCTTGGAGGAGGGTTTTAATCATGGCGAGGGTTGCGATACATTTAAACGCTATATTTATATTCATGGTACACCTGATATAGAGCCAATGGGTGTGCCGATGTCACATGGCTGTATTCGTATGCATAATGATGACGTCATTGAACTTTTTGAGCTCATTCCAACCCAAGCATTGGTTTATATTTCGGCTCAAGAATTTGAAATTAAGAGCTTAAAAGATAAATAAGTGCTTAAATAAAATACGAAATATTTTTTTTTACATAGAATGACTTATTTTTTAAGCATTCACATGCTTTTTTCAGAAAAGAATCTTAAAAGCGTTTGACAGGCGGTGTGGATTCTCTATAATGCACCTCACAAACGAAGAAGACGTTAAAGGGCGCTTAGCTCAGTTGGTAGAGCGTCTGCCTTACAAGCAGAATGTCGGCGGTTCGATCCCGTCAGCGCCCACCAAGCCTTTACGTTAAAACTTAGTGCAGCGGTAGTTCAGTTGGTTAGAATATCGGCCTGTCACGCCGAGGGTCGCGGGTTCGAGCCCCGTCCGCTGCGCCACTTAAGTTTTAATATCGTTTTATTCATAATTGCAAAATTATAGTGCAGCGGTAGTTCAGTTGGTTAGAATATCGGCCTGTCACGCCGAGGGTCGC
>DAOMAH010000007.1:0-3794 GCA_035426725.1 Acinetobacter sp. | reverse complement strand
GCGTCTGCCTTACAAGCAGAATGTCGGCGGTTCGATCCCGTCAGCGCCCACCATATATTCTGTTATTCACTTCATTGTAATCAAACCTAAATTATTTTATGATTAGCGTCGAAAATGATACTAATATTGAAGTAATTTATGAAAAACCCTTATCAACGCAAGGCTGCGTCGAGTTCAAAAACGACAATATCGAATTCTTCTCCGAAAGACGTTTATCGCCAATTCATTCAAAATATAATTATCCAACGTCAAGTCGTCGCTTTATATCATGACGGGTGGGCATTATGTTCTACGCCATCAGGAAAGCAAGCCTTGTCCATTTGGCAGAATAAAGGTTTGGCGAAATTGTTGATTAAAGACAATTGGGCTAATTACCATGTGGAAGAAGTGCCATTAATGATGTTGATTGAAAAATTGATTCCCTTTTTAAAAGAAAATAACACCATGTTGTCTTTAGATTTAACGCCTGAAGGCAATAATTTACTGGTGACGCCAGAAACGTTTCTAATGGATATTAAGAATTTCCTGTATCAAATTTATATTCAACGTCCTGATGTTTTTGCAGAGTTAAAACTTCCTTTGCCTCGAGATATTCGTCTACATAGTTAATTGATAAAAGGATATTTCCCTTCATCAATATTCATTCAATAACCAACCACTCGCATAAGCAAAATACTCTCTTAGCCACGCGTTATAGCGCGTGCTTAATGGAGTTGTAGAACCAAGCATGGTCATTTGTGCATAGCCTTGTTTTTTCGCAATCGCAGCAGCGCGTATCGTATGAAAATCACTGGTTACGATGATAATAGGTTGTTGAATGTGAATATCGTGTTTGGCGAGTAAAGGTTGGCTATTCATGAGGTTTAGTTCAGTGCTAGTGCTTCGATCTTCTAAAATAATTTGAGAAGAAGGAATGCGATAGTGTTGCTGCAGATAGCGAGACATGATTTCTGCTTCGCTTTCTGTTTCTCCAAAATCAACGCCACCAGTGAGTACTAATTTTGCATTTGGTTGTGCAAGTGCAATAGGTGCTGCACGATCTAACCGTTTCGCAAGTGTCGGTGAGGGTTGACCATTTTTCACGCCGCTGCCTAAAACAATGATGGCTTTTGCAACTAGAATGGTCTTTTCCTTGGCATTATTTTCAGTTAAATAATGAAAAAAATAGCCTAAGCTTGCTAACCAAATGAAGAAACATACCCTAGAAAATCGCCACAAAGAATGCAAACGGAAGTGGTAAAAAAAGAAGCGTTGAACACGATGATAAAAGACAGCGTACAGAATAAAAAACAGACCGAGTAACGCAGGTAGTACAGTTCCAAGATGAATCTTTTTAAATGAGATCAGAATCGCCCCATCCAAAAATAGCACCGAACCAATCAAGACTAAAAAAACACGAAACCATTTACTTATTTGCATGATCTTATTGATGCTCTACTGGAATGTACTTAGTGTATAAAAAATCAATTAAAAGGCAAGCGACATAATTTCTGCAAAAAAAACCTCTCTTTACGAGAGGTTTCTTGAGTATTTATTGTCTCAAACAGCTTTTGCTGGCCCGACTGTTTCATTTAAGTGTTGACGAACTGTACTGAATGGGAAATTCTTTGAATCCATTCGTTTTGGCAAAATATAAGCCCCTTGTTGTTCTTCGCCTTTCGGTGGCTTCACTTTAAAGTTGACCAAAATAAAATCTGGCGAACTGTACCACTCGTAAATATCTTTCCAGCCTACGGTCATAATGCCATCATGCATGCCTACTTTTTGTCGCATAACGATGCCGTGCTGTTGAACACCTAAACGGAGACCTTTAGTTTCTTGAACAGGAAATTCATTCATTTTACGTTTAACGTACCATTCCAAACCAAATCTTTTGGTTAAGTAGAATAGAACAACACCAATAATCACGACCCAACACAGTACGGTTGAATAAGTCGAATAATATTCAATTAGTCCTGCACCAATTAAAGAAAGCACAACCAGTGCAATCATAATCATCCATGCTTTGCGGCTAAATTGATTGGTACTGCGCCAAATCGCAAGCTGGGCTTGACGCTGTTCAGCTTCAGAAATGTCATAAGGAACAGGTTGTAAGGTGTAGGCGTATAGTGTTTTGGAGGTCATAGTCTGTATAAATATGCGTTTAGAACTGGGCTGAGTTTAACATCAATCGACAGTCAATGATATTAGACTTAGGGCGGAAGTTTAAAGTGGAGCAAACTCTGTGCCATCATCACTCGGTGCATGATTCAGACTTTGTTTAAGCATACTTAAACGGGGCAAAACACTCAGCATCAAAGAGAGTTGCTGTAAAATAATTAAACCTTGTTGATCATTTTCTTGTTGACCACTTAAGCGTTGGCGAATGGTTTGCAACATATTTTGTGCCGTCAAATCTGCCACTTCGTCTCTTAATAGTGCACCTTGAATATCATCGAGTGCATGATCTAAGAGTTCTAAAACTTCTTGATCTAAGATTTGTTCACGATGTGCGCCTAATGCTGCGATATAACTTAAAAAAGTATGATTTAAGCATAAAAATTCAAAGGAAAGATTCTTCTGGTTATTATCAATATTCGGTTCAGTGGCGAGGGTCGAAATCAACGAAGCAACTTCAGCGTCGGTGTTATGCGCTGCTCGTCTCACCACCCGATAGTGCAATGCATTATTCCGCCCTAGATGATATTGCTGTACGACTTCTGCCAAGTAATGACACTGTGCTTCTAAAGTCCGCTGGATGGTGTAGGGCAATCTTCGGAATTGCCAGTCTGGCCAAATAAAGGTAATTCCAAACCAAGCCAAAGCACAGCCGATCATGGTATCGACCAAACGTGGTAATGCCGCCGCAAAAGCCGAACCATCCAAATTAAAATTAATAAGAGCTAAGATGGTAATGAACGCGGTGGCTTGGGCGTACTGCTTACTTCGCAGCTCGAAAAATAGCACGCCACTCAGTACCATCACCAATAATTGTCCTTCTAAGGTAGGGATAAAATAAATAAAACTTAAACCGACAATGATTCCAATTAAAGTACCAATTATCCTTAAATATAAACGACGTTGCGTTGCATTAAAGTTCGGTTGGCAGACGAACAGTGCAGTCATTAAAATCCAATAGCCATGATTAAGATTTGTGACTTGAATAAAGACATAACCAATAAACAAAATAATAGATAATCGTACCGCATGACGAAACAAAACTGATTCGGGCGTTAAATGCTGTTTAACGCGCACCACGATATCATTCCAACCTTTGAGGTCATCATCTTTCAGTTGGTTTTCGGCTTGTTGGGCATTGATCAAGGTTAAATTGCGTTCAGTTTCTAAATTTTGTAGCTGCTCATCAATTGATTTAAGGTTTTGATACAGTGCAAACAGTGCATTAATTCGCACCTGATCATACAAATTTTCTTCACGTAATTTTTCTAAGGAAAGTTTTAAATTTTCAAAATTCGGTTTAAAGCGTTTGTTATGTGCATATCGTGTGCGGTTCAAAATACATTGCGCCAAGTCCTGACACGCCTTGCCTTGAATGGATAAAATGCGCTGAAAACGAAATAAAATGTCGCTGTGCTGAAAAACCTTCGCCAATTTTTGATAATCAATATGTGCGGAATCGGCGCGTTCATGTATGTCTTGCACCACAAAGTAATAATGTAAGCTCCGTCGAGTGTCTTTTTGTCCGCGGTCGCCTTTGAGCCGAGTCAGAAGCGCCACACGCAGATGATTAAAAATCGCAATCAATTTACTATTTTCTAAAGACAAATCAATCATACTTTGCTGATAGCTCGATG
>DAOMAH010000006.1:0-19978 GCA_035426725.1 Acinetobacter sp. | reverse complement strand
AACATTAACATGTTTGAGATCTTTTCTGCATGTTTAGAGAACATTTCCAAATATGCTTTTTGGGTAGAATTTGCTAATATTTGCTCGCTTTCTATATTTTAAATTTCTGTGCGCTATTCAATAGACACATAAGTGAGTAACTCAATGATTAAATGGGTCATCTTAGCGATATTTATCATTTCTGCCTTGTTCGTACATCGTCGTGGTAAGGTGAAGCATTCGTTTTATCGTCAATTCTTTGACCATTCAACCTTCTTCGCCCCAGTCAATTTCCTCATGTATCTTTTTTCTAAAGTGCCGAATCAACCGTATATCGACACGCAACATTTTGCAGATTTGAAAGTGTTAGATGAAAATTGGGAAATGATTCGCGATGAAGCGCAAGCTCTCTATCAACAAGGTGGCATCAAGGCATCGAGCAGTTATGATGACTTGGGTTTTAACTCATTTTTTAAAACAGGTTGGAAACGCTTCTACTTGAAATGGTATGACTCAGCGCATCCTTCAGCGGCGGAACTTTGCCCAAAAACTACGGCTTTATTGAAAACACTTCCGAGCATTAAGGCAGCGATGTTTACTGAACTTGCGCCCGATAGTCGTTTGGTTCGTCACCGTGACCCGTATGCAGGTTCATTGCGCTACCATTTAGGCTTGATCACGCCGAATGATGATCGTTGTTTTATTGATGTCGATGGTCAGCGTTATTCATGGCGTGATGGTGAAAGTGTGGTGTTTGATGAAACTTATATTCACTATGCAGAAAACACCACCGATCAAAACCGTATTATTTTCTTTGCCGATGTTGAACGTCCAGTTAAAACACGGTTGATGCAAAAGTTTAATCATTGGTTCGGTAAAAGTGTCATGACCGCAGCCAGTTCGCCGAATGAAGTGGGTGATCAAACGGGTGGTTTGAATAAAGCCTTTGGTTATGTTTATCAAGTTCGTATTAAAGCCAAAGCCCTCAAAGCGAGTAATCGACAGCTTTATTATTTTTTAAAGTGGTTTTTAATGTTGGGATTATTTTTCCTGATTTTTATTCGACCATATGTGTTTTAAATCTAAAAACGTCCGAGAGGGCGTTTTTTTATGACGCTTGAAAAAGTGTGGCTTTGCCTACATCATCTGACGATGACCTTAGAGTAACAGTCTGCTGTGAATCCAAACGCGCGTGAACACATCGAAAAATTATTGATGCATATGACCCAATTGCCTGGCGTGTATAAAATGCTGGGCAAAGATGGCGAATTGCTCTATGTCGGTAAAGCCAAAAATCTAAAAAATCGTGTTTCAAGCTACTTTGTAAAAACCATTGAGCATCCTAAAACACAGGCTTTGGTGGCGCGGATTTATGACATTGAAACGCTGATCGTTCGTTCAGAAACCGAAGCCTTATTACTCGAACAAAACCTGATTAAACTGCATAGACCTACCTATAACATTATGTTGCGGGACGATAAATCCTACGTTTATATTTTCGTATCATCAGATAAACCCTATCCAAGAATCGCCAGTGGTCGAGGCAAAGGTAAACATCAAGTCGGTAAGTTTTTTGGGCCTTATCCCAGTGCTTATAGTGCAAGAGATACGCTACTGATTTTGCAAAAACTGTTTAATGTGCGGCAGTGTGAAAATAGCTATTTTTCACAACGCAAACGTCCTTGTCTGCAATATCAAATCAAACGCTGCACTGCGCCGTGTGTCGGTTTGATTAGCTCTGAACAGTACAAGGAAGATGTCGATAATTCCATTCGCTTCTTACGGGGGGACACCAAAGAACTCAACCAAGAACTGATTGGGAAAATGGAGCAAGCGGCAGATGCCCTCGAGTTTGAGAAAGCCGTGTTTTATCGTGATCGTTTAGGGTTGTTGCGTGAAGTTCAGGCACAGCAAGCGGTATTTAAGGTCAAAGGCGAAGCAGATATTTTGGCAATTGCACATCATGCAGGCGTGACCTGTGTGCAGATTATGTATGTCCGCAATGGACAAATGCTTGGTGGGAAAAGTTATTTTCCTGACATGTTGGGCGATGACTTAGGGCAAATGCTCAGTGATTTTATGGCGAATTTTTATTTCCAAGTGGCAGATGAAGTGCCTGCGGAATTGATCGTCAATGTTGAACTGCCTGACCGCATCCAACTGGAACAAGCCTTACAACAGACCTTTGAGAAAAGAATCCAAATTAAACATAAAGTGCGAGAAACACGTGCCGAATGGCAAGAGCTGGCACAGATGAATGTGCAACATGCGATTAAAGGAAAACTTAGTCATCATCTTGAATTGAATGAACGCTTTCATCAGTTAGAACAAGTGGTCGGTCGTCCGATTGATCGGATTGAATGTTTTGATATTAGCCATACGATGGGCGAAGCGACTATTGCATCTTGTGTGGTGTTTGATCAAGGCGGCGCACGCAAGCGTGATTATCGACAGTTTTCGATTGAAGATATTACGGGTGGTGATGATTATGCGGCAATGCGTCAAGCACTGACACGCCGTTATAAAAAAGCCATGTTGCCTGATTTATTATTGATTGATGGAGGGAAAGGTCAATTAAATATGGCGATGCAGGTGATGCAAGACCTTGAGCTGGATGCCTTTATGATTGGCGTATCCAAAGGTGAGGGGCGCAAACCCGGACTGGAAACCTTACACTTTACCGATGGTACTAAAATCCAACTTGCAGAAGACCATAAAGCCTTACATTTGATCCAACAGGTGCGAGATGAAGCGCATCGTTTTGCCATTACCAAGCATCGGGCCAAACGAGATAAACGTCGTGGTGGTTCGGTGTTAGAAGTCATTCCCGGATTAGGACCGAAACGCCGTCGAGATTTACTCACGCATTTTGGTGGTATTCAAGGTGTTCTGAGAGCGTCAGAAAAAGAGTTGATGCTGGTGTCAGGTTTGGGTGAGGTGATGGCAAAAACCATATATAAGATTTTGCATGAATAAATTGACTAAATTGCTCTATGACTGTGGCGTCATAGATCATTCACAATAGACTAAAAAAGGTTAGTTTAGAGAGAGTTTATTTAAACGATGAGGAAAAAAGATGTCCTTAGTTTCGTTATATCAGCAAGTAGAACAACAAGAATCAATTGATATTCCATCAGGATGGGGGCAAGGTCGAACGGTATTTGGAGGGTTGATTGCAGGTTTAATGATGCAAAAAGCCATCAGTGTGGTCAACGATCCTGCTAA
The DNA here is from genome assembly GCA_035426725.1 of Acinetobacter sp. Lineage (GTDB taxonomy): Bacteria > Pseudomonadota > Gammaproteobacteria > Pseudomonadales > Moraxellaceae > Acinetobacter. The sequence continues at coordinate 16,774 of DAOMAH010000006.1, read as the reverse complement.
ACAATTACTGAGTTGCTATGTCACCTTTGTTGGCCCTGTGCAAGAAGGCGAAGCCAAACTGACAGCAGAAGTATTACGGCAAGGCAAATCGGTCACGACCTTAGAAGTCCGCTTATGGCAGCAAGATGCAGTGCAAAGTATTGTCGTAGCGAGCTTCGGTACAGCGCGTGAATCGAATATTGTGGTGCATCATCAACCCGTAGTTCCAGATTATCCGATGCCTGAGCAACTGGATAAAATGGTTTATATTGATGGGTTGATGCCGCAGTGTTTTCAACAATTTGAATTGTGTTGGGCAGAGGGCAGTTATCCGATGTCGGGGAGCAAGCAACCCGATATGGGCGGCTGGAGTCGTTTTGCGCCAAGTTTACATGCGAATCGTGATTTGCGATTAGCCGATTTATTTGGCTTGATAGATGTGTGGCCGCCGGGCGTTTTGCCAATGTTTAAGACACCAGCGCCTGCCAGTTCATTGAGTTGGCATATCACCTATTTGCAGCCTATTGCACATCAAATTCACGATTGGTTTAAATATAAAGTCATCACCGAAGTTGCAGAACATGGCTATTCCACCGAATACGCCTATATTTGGGACAGAGAAAACCGTTTAATTGCAGTGCTGAGGCAAACAGTTGCTGTGTTTGCTTAATCGACATTGGGCTATATTTCGTATAAAGTTGCGTACAGATGCGACATCTAGGCACATCTTTTGTGCGTTAAATAATTGAATGCGAACAACATGGCGGTGTGTATGAGTACAGGGCAAATCCTGAACATTCCAAATATTTTAACCATGGCGCGCGTTGCCTTGATTCCTGTATTTCTCCTCATTGCGTATTGGCCGCCAGCGATTGGTATTGCAGCACATGATGGTGGGATAGTACGCCATTTGATATTGACCGCCATTTTTGTCCTTGCTGCGATTACCGACTGGTTAGATGGCTATTTAGCGAGAAGTCTGAATCAAAGTTCTGCTTTTGGACGGTTTTTAGATCCTGTTGCGGACAAATTGATGGTTGCGGCTGCATTGATTGTCTTGGTGCAATGGCAACCGACGATTTCAATGGCATTTGCCGCGATTGTGATTATTTCTCGTGAAATCACGGTGTCCGCTTTACGTGAATGGATGGCAGAACTCGGTGCGCGAACCAATGTTGCGGTGTCAACGGTGGGGAAATATAAAACCGCGTTTCAAATGATTGCAATTAGTGTTTTTCTGCTGAATTGGAAACCCTTAGAAGTTTGGGCTTATGCCTTAATGTATACCGCCGTGATTTTAACATTATGGTCGATGATTATTTATCTCAAAGCGGCATGGCCATATTTGAAGCAGCCTTAAAATTTAATCTGCAGTAATAGTTCATTCAAATTTAATAAAAATCGAGAAAATCAAAACATTCACTATAAAATTCATAAAATATGGTGAATGTTAAAATGATTAATTGGGAACACAATTCAATGTCATCTTTATTGTATATATCAAACCAAGAATTACATCTGCTTCAAAATCAAAAGTCCCAAACAATTGACTGCCATGCAGTGAGTCAATACAAGAAAAATTTGCAAGAAATTAAGCAGCGTAAACAATGGAAGACCACGGGCACTGGTGCTCAATTCATGGGAATGACAAATCGTCAGGATGATCCGAATGAATTGGCCAATATATTTGCAGTCGATGCCGTAATCACCGACGACCAAAAAATTATATATGCCGCGCGTTTGCAGGATGGCTGTGCCATTTATATCAAATCATTGCTCGACCAGCAGCAACCAGAAGCATTGGTGTTGAGAAACAATGAATTTATCGTCCACCACTTTGATTATGAAGCTCAGAATCAACGCTTAATTTTATCTGTAAGCAAAGGTTATGCTTATGAACGGCATCTTTGTGTTTTAGGGCTAGATTCAAGTCGACTTCAATATATTACTGAGGGCGATTGCCAAGATGAACATCCATGTTTTGATCCGCAAAATCCAGATATTGTTTACTATGACAGTTGTGGTTTTGCCTATGATCCGCAAGGTCGTGTCAGTGTGGGGCCAAAAGAAATTTGTCGTTTAAACTTAAAAACAGGTGAACTGGAAACCGTTATCAGTGACCCGCGTTATGATTTTTATAAGCCTACAGTTGATGCTGCAGGGCACTTGTATTTTTTAAAACGTCCTTATAAAAACCAGCATTACACAGGTAATTCTTTCAAAGATATTTTATTTGCGCCGTTTAAAATTATTCGTGCGATCATTGGTTGGTTAGATTTCTTTACCCAGCGTTATACGGGCGAATCTCTCAAGTCGACTTCGGGTGCGAATCCTGCCAAAGCAATACAGAAATCGGAAGAAGAGTTATTTGTAGAAGGTAATTTAATTAAAGCGCAGAAAACATTACAACAAAATCAAAATGCAGGCGAAAAATTTGCAGGTGTGATTCCCCGAAATTGGGAGCTCATTCAGCATTCACCAAATGGCGAGCAGAAAGTTTTGAAACGTGGAGTATTAAGTTATGCTTTTGATAGCGAAGGGGCAATGTATTATTCAAATGGTAAATACTTAGTTGCAATGACCGCAGATCAGTCTGAACAAATGTTAGTGGAAGCTAAACTGATTCAGAAAATCATGTGCTAATTCATTTTTAGAAAGTCTTTTATGTCGTAAAATACAGACAAGAAAAAAGCCCATTATTATACAATAAATGAGCCTAGTTCTCTGAGAAAAGTCATGATCTTTAGGGAGTCATGCTAAACAACTTCTTGATCTTATGAGAGCCAATTGTAATTTACAACCCTCACCCCTATATTTGTTGCAAATGGTTACAGTTTAAATTATGCCGTTTCTGCAAGCGTAGTAAATTTATGTTCAATTTGAGCTGCGTTATCTTGCAAAATTTCAATTAATTTCTGCATATTCAAAAAGTCAAAACGATTCTTTGAGGCGACTAAAGTTAATGCGATTGGGGCTTCCTTATTAGAGAAGCGAATCGGCACAGATAATCCGCAAACTAAAGGGTCGATTTCGCCCTGAGATAAATAAAAACCTTGTTTTTTGATTTTACGCATATGTTGAATAAATTCTTCTAAGCTTTGTGCAAAACCCACTTCAGCAATTTCGGCACTAAATTGCTGATAATAACCTTGTATACGTTGCTTACTTAAATCGGCAATCATAATTTTAGGCGATGCCCCAATATAAACGGGGCGAGGGCAGCCACGACCAAAGGACAATAGTTCTGAATCCTTAAAATTTTCATGATGTAAATCAATGCAATAATCGTGATTTAAATAAGTAAGTAAACAGAATAGTTCAGTCCGTTCGACAATATCTCGCATAAACGGAATACTAATTTGAACTAAAGGGTCGGTACGATGCGAAATGTAATCTAAAACTGCAATTTTCGAGCCTAAAGTATAGTCACCAGATGTCCCACTAATCCGTTTCAGCATATCAGCAGAGACCAACTCTTTGAGATAACGATAAGCCGTTGGTTTGGATAAATTGAGTTCTTGGCAAATGATATCGACATTGATGATGGGACGTGACACTGAAAATAAATCCAGTACCGTCAGAATTTTACCAAAACTCGAAATCGCCATGATGCAGTGTCTACTCCATAAATCTAAGATAAAAGTCGCATTTTTATTGCTTTATAGCAGAAAAATTAGATGCGAGATATTGGCTCTTTTAACGCCGTGTCGATGAGATAGAAATTTAATCGTCGCATTGAGATCTATGAACTCACACCCACTAATTATCCGTAAATACTCATTGATATTATCATTATATGATAATATATTTGACAAATATTCAATTTATTGCAAAAATAATTCACCAAATATCTTATTTGGATATTTTTATTAAACCCAATAAAGCATCTCCCAGGTTATTCATCATTTCACTTGAAGAGCTTTCGAACGAGTGTCATTTCTTTGAGTGAACGCTCACATTGTTCGTCTCATTCGTTGAGCATATATTTGATGAAGGCTGATTTAGAATTGAGTCATATTCATGCTATTTAAACAGTTGTTAGCTTTTAGACCGAGTCGACTGGACTTGATCTTCGCCTGCAAAACTTTTGTGGCGGGTATGCTGGCACTGTTTATTTCGTTTGAATTAGATTTGATTAACCCGATGTGGTCGATTGGCACGGTGATGATTATTGCCAATCCATATTCGGGGATGGTGGCATCAAAATGTGTTTATCGTTTGATTGGAACAGTTGCAGGGGCAATCATTGCCCTGCTATTAACCCCTTACTTTATTAATACGCCGTGGTTGTTCACCGTTATTTTATCGCTGTGGGTTGGCTTTGCGCTCTATGTGTCGTTGTTAGACCGTACAGCACGTAGTTATGTGTTTATGTTGGCTGGTTATTCAACCGTGATGATCGTGTATAACGCGATTACTTATATAGACACTTACAGTATTTTTGATATTGCTTTAGCGCGGGTATTGGAAATTTCAGTCGGTGTGATTGCAACAGCAGTGGTTTCGGCCACTTTTTTTCCTGTGCATATTGGCGCATTAATCAAACAACGTGTCAATAAAGCACTCAATGATCTCGAAGCGACATTTGAAAAACTAATTACTGTGCAAAAAACGCCTGAGAATTACACGCAAATTTTGTCGGTGATTACCCGAGATACCTCAGACATCCATGCACTCGCAGTACATTTAACCTATGAGAAAGGTGAGTTGAATGGCATGACCAAACCCTTGCAGGAAATGCTGCATCAGGTGTCATTGGTGGTTGCCAATCTCGTGGCGTTATCGCAACGTGTGAAACAGCTTGAACAGTTGCAACTGATTAATCTCGTACCACATTTAACAGAAATTCGTGAACAGACCTTAATATTTTTAAAGCAAGAAAATGTTTTAAGTGCTCGTGATTTACAAACCTTGCCGAATGGTTTTGAAGCTAGGTTCTCCGAATTGCTTGAAAAGGCAACGCCTGCGCAGCAAATTGTTTTGGCTGCATTGAAAATGGATGTTCGACATTTTATTGCGAATATTTTGGCGGTCAGACTGCTGTGGCAACAGATTCAGCAAGGCGATAAAGAACTTCCTGTCGAGATTACTGCCATTACCACTAAATATCCAAGTTTACACCGTGATCATGGCATTGCGGTGCGTGGGGGGATTAGTGCGGTTCTCGTGACGCTTATCGTGACAGGACTATGGATACTTTCAGGTTGGAAAGCAGGTTTTATGATGGCGCAAATGGGTGCTGTCACGGCCTGTATCCTCACCGCTTTAGATAATCCTGTACCGATCTTACGGATTTTTATGTGGGGCAGTGTGGTGTCGGCAGGTTTAGTCTTTTTATATGCGTTCGGTATTTTGCCGCATGTGACGCAATTTTGGCAGCTTGCTTTAGTCCTCTTTCCTGTGTTCATGATGGCGAATCAGAGTTTGATGCCGGTGGGCATGGTGCTCGGCATTAATACGATGATGGGTTTGAATTTACATAACAAATATACGATGGATGCGGTTTCTTATTTAGACAGTTCATTTGCGATGGTTTTGGGTGTTTTAGTTTCATTAATTGTGATTGACTTGGTGCGTGCTGTTTCTCCTGATACCAGTGCAACACGAATATTGGCCTTACACTATCAAGCCATGCGACAAGCATTAGACTTATCCTATAGCCATGATTTTAAAATTCATTTACGCAGTATGTTGGATCGCGTTGGAGTATTAAATACCAAGTTGGTACAAAGCCCTGAAATTAAAATGGCAATTCAGAATGCCTTAATCGAAAGTAGTTCAATTGTTGATTTGGTTCGCTTGCAAGAGATTCGACAAAAGTTACCACAGTTGGTCAATTTACAAGCTGAAATTGAACGCTTGCAGCAGCAACTTGGCGCGTATTTTCAAACCCAAGAAACACAATTGACGCTTAATCATTTCTCGAGTCAAATTTTGCAGCAACTTCATGTTTTACAAAGAATGGCACAACAGATTGAAGATGTTCAATTACGGCAGCGTATGTTGATTTCACTTAATAATATTTGTGAAAGTATTGGTCATGTTTCAACTGCACAGAAGTATTCTGGAAAGGATTGCTTAGAGATTTCTCATGGGTGAAATCAATATTTACGGTATTTATGTCCCCGTGCTTTTGGTGCAAGCGTTTATTGCCTATATCGTCTTTAAGCTGATCAGCCCGTTAATCGATCGGATTGCTAGCAAGGGTTGGATTGCACTCCCCAGTATTTTTAACCTGTGTTTTTATTTGGGATTAATGTTGTGTGTACATGCTGTATATGTTTGGTTTTGGGGTTGAGATTTACCCCAAACAATTGATTTAAATGATGGTGAAGCGAATGAACATGAATGCATTTGATGTGCGAAAAATCATACGTCCAATCGTGTTATTGGTTGCGGTTGCAATCGCTATTTATGCGGTGGTGCATTTATGGAATTATTACAATGCAGCACCATGGACTCGCGATGGACGTGTACGTGGCGATGTCATTCAAGTCGCTTCAGATGTAAATGGTTTAGTCACCGAAGTCTTGGTACAAGATAACCAAACAGTTAAAAAAGGTCAGGCGATTTTCAAAATTGATGTGGCACGTCAAGCACTGGACGTTGAGCAAGCCAAGTCCGATGTAGCTAAAGCTCAAGCAGGCTTAGCACAGGCACATGCCAATTTAGCAGGTGCAAAGGCAAGTTTAGTTAAAACCGAAGCCACAATGAAACTGGCTGAAAAGAATGCTGCTCGCTATGCAAGTTTAATGGATGGTGCAATTTCTAAACAAGAACAAGATCAAGTGTTTGCAACACGTGATCAAGCTTCGGCGGAGCGTGTACAGTTGCTTGCGACCATTGAGCAGGCTAATGCCGCCATTCAGCAACAACAAACCTTAATTGACGTTGCCAACAGTAATTTACATATGGTTCAACTTAATTTACAGCGTTCAGAAGTACTCGCACCTGCCGATGGCACTTTAGCAAACTTTGATTTACGTGTCGGAAATTATGTGAAAGTGGGACAGGCGGTCGCTGCTTTATTAGATCGCCACCAACTTTATGTGGTGGGATATTTTGAAGAAACCAAACTGAATCGAATTCATGTGGGGGATACTGCGACCATTCAGTTGATGGGCGATCATCAACGGATTCGAGGACATGTTCAAGGCATTGCAACAGGGATTGAAGATCGGGAGCGTTCAGGAAGTTCGAACTTATTGGCGAATGTAAATCCGACCTTTAGTTGGGTGCGTTTAGCGCAACGGGTTCCAGTGAAAATTATTTTAGATGAACAGCCTAATAATCCTTTAGCTTTTGTTTCTGGACGTACAGCGACCGTAAGAATTATTGAGAAATAGTTTAAGGCGTAATCCCAGCTGGATCTCGATACCAACTTTGAATCAGCAGTGCTGCAGCGAAACTATCGGCAGATAATCGTTTAGCACGACCTTGTTCTTGATAAAATGCAAGTTGTTCTCTTGCTTCACGTGTGCTCAAACGTTCATCGACCATCCATGTTTCGATATTGGTTTGATGGCGTAAGCGTCGTGCAAATTTGCGGGCGCGTGCGGAAAGCTCAGATTCACTATCATCCATATTTAACGGTAAACCCACCAGAAAGATATTCGGTTGCCACTCTTTGACCAATTTTAACAGTTGGTTCCAGTCAGGAATACCATCTTTCATCGCAAATAAAGGCAAAGGATTGGCACTTTCAATCGTGGATTGACCCGTGGCAATGCCCATCTTTTGCGTACCAAAGTCGAAAGCCATAATGGACAATGATGAGTTTAGATCAGGCATGACCAATCTCGGATGTAAACCAAGTACGGTCAACGCCCATCTTTTTATACGCAGCATCCCAACGGTCGGTGTAGGGTAAGTTAAAAATTAAATCCATATCAGCATCACAAATCAACCAATCGCCTTGAGCCATTTCATCTTCCAATTGGTTTTTGCCCCAACTCGCATAACCCAAAGCGATTTGATAGCGTCCCACACCTTGATTATGCGCAATCGCATCTAAAATATCTTTGCTAGTGGTTATACATACATTTTCACCCACCGCAATGGAAGAGTGCCATGTCGGTTGTCCTGTGTGTAGCACAAATCCAGCTTCTGGACGTAAAGGCCCGCCTTGCAATACCGCATGTGGATGCACGTGGTCGGCGTTAATTTCTAAATCATTCAGCAATTCTTTGATTTGTAAGTCAGAAGGGCGATTTAGAATAATGCCTTGTGCACCGTCTTCATCATGACGGGCGACATAAATCACCGTATTGGCAAAAAAGTCATCTGCCATATCTGGCGGGGCAATCAGACAGCGGTGAGTAAGATATTGTTTCGTCACCTAAGCAGTTCTCCATAAAAGATAGAATTGAATGATCTATCTATATTGGTTGTTTTTATCAACATACAAGAGTCAATTCAATTTCGCCAATGATTTTCTGATCTTGTGTAGGAAAAACTAGACCGATTGGAATTTTAGTTGACGCAATTGCTTCGCATGTTGCAAGGTGATTTGATTTATTTCAACACCGCCCGACATACGCGCTAATTCAAGTACACGGTCATCTTCGTCTAATTCGAGAATGGTGCTGCTGGCTGGGTCGCTTTGTTGTTTTTTGACTAATAAGTGTTGGTCTGACTGAGCGGCGACTTGGGCCTGATGGGTAATGCAAAGCAATTGTACATGTTGCCCTAAATCTGCCAATAATCGCCCAACAACTTCGGCTGTTCCACCACTAATCCCGACATCAATTTCGTCGAATACCAATACTTCGGCTTCGGTTTTTTCGGCATTCATGACTTGCATAACCAGTGCAATTCGTGACAATTCACCACCCGATGCTACCCGAGCAAGGGGTTGCGGCGGAATACCTTTATTGGCGGTAAATAACAGTTGAATAAAACTTAAACCATCGGCATTGGCCTGTTCTAAGGGTTCAAATTTAAACTCAAAATAGGCCTCTGGCAGCGCCAATGATTTAACTTGTTCGGTCAGTTGTCTTGCCAAAGGAATTGCAGCCGACCGACGAATTTCATCCAAGTGTTGCGCAAGTTGCGTAAAGGCTTGAAACGAAATTTCGACTTGCTCAGCCAAAGATTCAGGGTTTTTGAGTTGATGCAGTTGCTGTAATTCTATTTGCCATGTTTCAAAAGTTGCTTTGAGTTGTTCTGGTTGGATGCGGTATTTTCGCGCCATACGATGAAACACTTCTAAAGTGGTATTGAGCTGTTCCATTCGTTCTGGGTCGAAACTTTGCCGATCCATAAATTGACGTAAATTCGCCGTGGCATCTTCAATTTCACTTTGGGCATTTAAGAGTGAATTATAAATCGCGGATAGTTGTTCACTACGCCCTGCATGAGATTCTAAGCGACGAATAATCGACGCCAGTTCTTGGGTAATATTTTGTTCAGATTCATCCAATGCATTTAAGCTTGAACCACAGTCTTGCATGATATGTTCATGATGGCTGAGTCGATCAAATTCTTGCTCAATTTCACGATAATCGGTTTGAATCACATCTTCGAGTTCTTCGATTTGTGTTTCTAAAGTTTGGATTTTTTGAGTTCTAGTCGCTTGTGCATCTAATGCAGTTTGATGTTGCTGGATATTGTGTTGCCACGTGGCATGTGCATCACGGACGGCTTGGACAGAATCGGAAAAATTACTATAACGATCTAACCAATGTTTTGGGTAAGGCGGTTCCAAAAGTTGCTGCTGGCTATGTTGACTATAGAGTTGTACCAGTAAACGACCAATTTCTTTTAATTCAGCTAAGCTACTTGGACGTCCATTAATCCACGCTTTGCTGCGACCCGTTGCAAAAATCACACGCCGTAAATGAATTTCACCTGAGTCATCATCCAGCTCATGATCTGTGAGCCATTGCGCTTCTTCACTTTCTGCGCGATAACTGAATACCGCAGTCACATCTGCTTTATCTGCACCATAACGCACATAATGAGTGTCGGTGCGCTCACCTAAACAAGCAGATAAAGCATCTAACAATAATGATTTACCTGCACCCGTTTCACCCGTAAGCACATTGAAGCCTGCTTCAATGTCGAGCGATAAATGATCTGCCAGCGCAAAATTAATTAAAGTTAAATGAGTGAGCATACATGCATCCAGTGCATAAAATCTTTTGCTTAAAGATAGAGAACTTTTAGTGATGCCACAAGTGTATTTCATCCTGTTCGGTAAAAACCACGACACAAAATATTTTTATGAAAAGACCGTGAAAATCATGTGTAAAGCTGCATAAAAGACATTGATTCATAGCGCGTGCGCAATTAAACTACGGCTATTATAACCTTGTATAAACGCTGCATTATTTGGAGATGTGGGATGAGTTCAGTGCAGTTTGATCATGTAACGGTCATTAAAAAATCAAACGTATATTTTGGTGGTTCATGTATCAGCCACACAGTTCAGTTTGAAGACGGAACCAAAAAAACCTTAGGTGTTATTTTACCTACAGAACAGCCGTTAACTTTCGAAACTCACGTGCCAGAGCGGATGGAAATTATTTCGGGCGAATGTCGCGTTAAAATTGCGGACAGCACTGAAAGTGAATTATTTCGTGCGGGTCAATCATTCTATGTGCCAGGAAATAGTGTCTTTCACATTGAAGCAGACGACGTGCTTGATTATGTGTGTCATTTAGAAGGCTAACTTTTTCCTATCTAAATCGAGTACACTGCACTCATAGAGAATCCTGTAAAGTCATTTTACAGGATTTTTTATTAAGTTCCCTTGCGGAGCTATAGTCGCTCCTCACCTGTAAAGCTTCTTTGCAGGATTTTTATTTTTAAAGAATGCCCCCCTTTAAAAGGGGACTTTTCTTTTCCCAAAGAGGTGATGTATGGCAAAACCAGAATATTATTATGGCGTTCATTCGGTTGAGTCATTGTTGGAATTAGAGCCTGAACGTGTTTTGACCTTATTTGCCTTAAAGGGTCGTGAAGATCAACGCTTGCAAAAAATATTTCAACTGGCCGAACCATTTGGGATTAGCGTACAAAAAGCCAGCCGTGATAGTTTAGAAAAATTAGCAGGATTGCCTTTTCATCAGGGCGTGGTGGCTGCGGTAAGGCCTCATCCTGTTTTAAATGAACAAGACTTAGATCAGCTGATGCAGCAATTTCCAGATGCTTTATTATTGGCACTCGATCAGGTGACCGACCCGCACAATTTAGGCGCATGTATTCGTACTGCTGCGGCAATGGGCGTGCAAGCCGTGATTGTTCCACGCGATCGTTCCGCGAGTTTAACGCCAACAGCACGCAAGGTCGCCGCAGGTGGGGCGGAGAAAGTTAAATTTATTCAAGTGACCAATTTAGCTCGAACTTTGGCGCACTTAAAAGAAACTACACATACTCGTGTGATTGGTACCATGCTAGACGAAAAAGCCTTGCCGATTCATCAGTGTGATTTTAAAGGTCCAGTCGTGATTGTCATGGGTGCAGAAGATACAGGTCTTCGTCCAATTACTCAGTCACAATGTGACCATACCGTTTATATTCCTATGTCGGGTGATTTACAAAGTTTGAACGTGAGTGTTGCCGCAGGCATGGCACTTTATGAGGCATGTCGACAACGAAACAGTCTATAATTCACATACGATCTGAGATGTGATAAGCATGACTGCACGAACACAAGGTTACTTTTTTGTCTTCATTACCATGTGTATTTGGGGTGGATTTACCATTCTTTCGCGCTTAAATTTTCATTGGCATGTCAGTGCATGGGACTTGGTTGCATTACGTTTTGCCATCGCATTTACTCTGATAATGCCAATTTTAATCTATAAAAAAGATTTTGCTTTTTTGTGGCATATTCGCCCATTCATTTTGGCAATGGTTGGTGGTCTAGCATACTGCTTCGCTGTTTATACTGGGTTTTTACATGCCCCTGCCGCACATGCTGCTATTTTTTTAAATGGTTGTATTCCTTTATGTACGGCTATTTCTGCCTATCTCATCTTTAAGCAACCCTTTGATAAGCATACTTGGCTCAGTTTCGTGATTATGATTTGTGCGCTGGCACTCATGAGTTATCTGATGTTGCATACACAAAATTCGGTGTTGGGCATTGGAGATTTATTATTTTTTCTGAGTGCGGTGTGTTGGGGGATTTTCACCGTCTTACTGAAAGAATGGAAATTGTCTGCATGGCATGCTATGGCAAGTGTTGCAATTTGGTCAGCAATTATTTACTTACCGATCTATCTTATTTTTATTCCAAAACATTTTCAGGAAGTTGAACCTATTCATCTGCTTGTTCAAGGTTTGTTTCATGGCGTGCTCGTTGTCATTGTGGCAACCCTGACCTATATCGCAGCGATAGAGCGGTTGGGTGCATTTAAGACGGGAAGTATTACAACTTTAGCGCCTTTTATTGCAGCGGTCGTTGCTGTCCCTCTGCTTAATGAGCCGTTAAGTATGGCTATTTTGTGCGGTTTAATTGGGATGGGCGTTGGTGCTTTGCAGCCTTGGAGATGGTTTGAGCAGGACAATTGAGCAAACAACTCGAACAACAAAAACAAGATTAGTAAGTTTGTTCGGCGCGTTGTAAGTAGCTTAAATGCAACGGTTTAAGTTGATTATGTAGATGTTCTAATAATCCATCATTTAAAACGATATCATTCGCAATTTTTTGCTTTTGTGCGCGTGACATTTGTGCGCCAATAATTTTCTGGATTTGTTCTTCACTTTGTCCATCACGTTGGCTGGCACGCTGTAATTGGGTCTTTTCGTCAGCATCGACCAATAAAGTATGATGTACCAATTCATGTTGATTGGTTTCAAATAACAGCGGAGACACCAAAATCACATAAGGACTGTGAGCGCTTTGCAGTTGCTGAAGGATTGACTGGCGAATGGCTGGATGGGTAATTTGCTCTAAGTTGTGACGAGCTTCTGGAAATTGGAAAATATGCTCGCGAAGTGCACGGCGATCTAAGCTACCATCTTCTAATAGCACCCAATCCCCAAAAGATTGTTGAATACGTTGTAAGGCCGGTTGACCCATCGCGACAATTTCACGCGCCACAATATCTGCATCAATCACTTGAATGCCTTGTGATTCGAACCATTGGGTTGCAGCAGATTTACCACTACCGATCCCACCCGTAATGCCTAAAATAAATGGATGCTTATCCACCTAAATAGACTCTCATGATTTGCGGACCCCATAAAAATGCGATCCATCCCGCAATCGCAATATACGGACCAAAAGCAAAAGGCTGATTTTCACCACGCATTCTTATCAGTATTATTCCAATGATTGCACCGATTACCGATGATAGAAGCACAATTAATGGCAACATCATCGGACCCATCCAGGCACCTAAAGCAGCAAGGAGCTTAAAGTCGCCGTAACCCATACCTTCCTTGCCTGTAGCCAACTTGAATAGGTAGTACACAATCCATAAACACAAGAAGCCAATTAAATAGCCCCAAATGGCTGCCGTAGCAGTGGTGTAAATGGTAAATGTATTAATGCCTAAACCTAAAGCGGCGAGAGGGAGGGTAAAGCGGTCGGGTAATAATTGGGTGTCAAAATCAATAAAGGTTAATGCAATTAAGACCCATGTTAGTAATAAGCCGAACAACATTTGAATGGTTGGCCCAAAGACCGCTACCACGATTAAAGAACACAACATGGTGAGCAGTTCGATCAGAGGATAAAGCATACTGATCGGATTTTGACACGACCCACATTTACCGCGTAGTAATAGCCAACTAATCACGGGAATATTTTGATACCAGCGAATTGGCGTTTTACATTTTGGGCATGTCGATGCAGGTTTACTTAAAGTGAGTTTAGATTCATCGATAAGCGGTTGTTCTGGATGCAAAAGCATTTGGCATTCTTGATGCCATTCTTGCTCCATCATTTTGGGCGTACGGTAAATCACGACATTCAAGAAGCTACCAATACATAAACTAATAATCCCAACTGCAATATAAAGCGCAGTTGGGTTTTCAATGAAAAAGATAAACAATTGTTGCATTTAAACACCAAATTAACCAACTACAGAACCCATTTGGAAGATTGGGAGATACATTGCAATGACCAAACCACCAATCAATACACCTAACACTGACATAATCAGTGGCTCCATCATGGAAGTTAAGCCATCAACTGCGTTATCAACTTCATTTTCATAGTAAGTTGCGACTTTATCTAGCATGCTGTCTAAAGCACCCGATTCTTCACCAATCGCGACCATTTGAATTGCCATAGAAGGGAAACGGTTGGTCGTACGCATCGCAAATTGGAGTTGCTGTCCAGTCGCCACATCTTCGCGAATTTTCATCACAGCATCTTCGTAAACAACATTATTGGTTGCACCAGCTGTTGATTCAAGCGCATCAATTAGTGGAACACCAGCAGCGAAGGTGGTAGCCAAAGTGCGACTATAACGGGCGATAATGGCTTTATAGACCAAATCACCAAAAATAGGTAATTTCAAGGCCATTCTATCCAAAGCATCGCGAAATTTTTTACTTCGTTTTTTGGCTTCAAGGAAACAAGCAATCAAAATACCAGTGACGATGAGCAGTGCAAACCAGTATTTTTGTGTCCAGTTTGACATATTGACGACCATTTTGGTAAAGGCCGGTAAGTCTGCACCAAAAGAACTAAATACATCCTGAAACACGGGTACTACTTTGACCATGAGGATAATGGTCACAATGAACGCGACCACGATGACGCTAATCGGATATTTCATTGCTTTTTTAATTTTTTGTTTTAAGAGTTCGCTCTTTTCTTTATAAATTGCAACTCGATCCAGCATGGTTTCTAGTGCACCTGATTGTTCGCCAGATTCGACTAGGGAACAAAACAGGTTATCAAAATGTTGTGGGTATTTTTTTAATGCCCCAGCGAAGGTATTTCCGCCCTCAACTTCACCTTTAATGCCTAATACCACTTCACGCATTGCAGGGTTTTCTAGACCTTCAGCAACAATTTCAAAGCCTTGAACAAGTGGTACACCTGCTTTCATCATCGTTGCCAATTGACGTGTAAAGATGGTGATGTCTAATGTTGTGACTTTCTTTTTCAATAAACCTTCGAGAATATTCTTACGCTTTTCTCGAATATTTTTAATGACTACACCTTGCTTTCGTAATGTAACTTTTGCTAAAGCCATATTACGTGCTGGTAATTCCCCTTTAATTTTTGCCCCTTTTCGGTCTATTCCGTCATATGCGAAAGTGGGCATCATTTGCGCTTTTTTAGCAGCCATGATTGTAATCCTTTTTATTAATTTTATTCACTAGTTACTCGATTGATTTCTTGCAGGGATGTTACACCTTGCAGCACTTTTTTCAGACCCGAACGGCGTAGATTATCAAAACCTGCCTTTTCTGAGGCCGCAGCAATTTGTAATGCATTCCCATCTTCCATAATAATTTTAGAAATTTCAGGTGTAACCTTCATGACTTCGTAAACACCGACACGTCCCCGATACCCGTCGCGACATTCTGAACAACCAACAGGTTGATAAATTGCAAACTCTGGGTCATCCAAATCTTGAGCTGAGAATCCCATTTCTAAAAGGCTAGGTTTTGGAATTTCTTGAGGTTCTTTACAATGAGAACAAAGACGTCGTGCGAGTCGCTGTGCAATAACAAGGTTGACTGAGGTTGCAATATTAAAAGACGGAACGCCCATGTTGCGCAAACGAGTTAAGGTCTCGGGTGCACTGTTGGTATGCAAAGTTGACATGACCATATGACCCGTTTGAGCTGCCTTAATAGCAATTTCAGCAGTTTCGAGGTCACGAATCTCCCCGACCATAATAATGTCTGGATCTTGTCGCAAGAAGGCTTTGAGTGCAGCAGAAAACGTCAATCCTGTTTTGGTATTCACGTTAACTTGGTTAACCCCTTCAAGGTTAATTTCAACTGGATCTTCCGCGGTAGAAATATTGGTATCTTCAGTATTAAGAATATTGATACCTGTATAAAGCGAAACTGTTTTACCCGAACCCGTTGGTCCAGTAATGAGTAACATGCCTTGCGGTTTTTCCAGTGCCCCCATGAATAATGCTTTTTGTGCGTCTTCATAGCCAAGCGCTTCAATCCCTAGCATGGCACTCGAGGGGTCAAGAATACGTAGAACTAGTTTTTCACCAAATAGCGTGGGTAATGCGTTAACACGGAAATCAATCGCTTTGGTTTTGGACAGTTTAAGTTTAATTCGTCCATCTTGCGGCATTCGCTTTTCAGAGATGTCCATTTGAGACATGACTTTTAAACGAGAGGCAAGTCGGCTTGCCATTTGCAAAGGTGGATGTGCAATTTGGCGGAGTACACCGTCAACTCGATATCTAACGCGATAGGTTTTTTCATAGGGTTCAAAATGCAAGTCCGAAGCACCCATTCGAATCGCATCGATTAATAATTTATTGATATATTTGACAATCGGCGACTCTTCGCCTTGCGGTGCTTCATCGTCATCTTCTTTAGAAGTGTCTGTAACCACATCTAGATCTAAATCAAATTCGTCACTTTCACCAAAGTCGAAGCTACCTGCATCACCAAACTGTTGTTCGATGAGTTTTGACAGCTTATTGTGCTCAACAATAATTGGTTCAATTGTGAGTTTAGTGTTGAACCGAATCGCATCTAACGCATCAATATTGGTTGGATTGCTAGTTGCGACATATAGAATTTGACCGCGCTGAATCAATGGCACGACGTGGTGTTTTTGAATGATTTTATTATCAGCAACTTCTTGTGGGAGTGTGGCTGTATTGTAGACAGCCAAATCGAATAGAGG
>DAOMAH010000005.1:0-21901 GCA_035426725.1 Acinetobacter sp. | reverse complement strand
TGAGCTGCTTTAAATGCTTTTTCCTCAATGACTTTTGCTTTAACCGCAGCAGCAACTTGCGCTAGTGGTTGTACACCCGCAGCATGATAATTACGGACTTTAATCCAAATCGTATCACCATTGCTCAATTGAATATTGGAAGATGCATTACGGTCGCCATTTTTAACATCGTCATTAAACAATTTCGCCTTTACCGCCAAATCGCTTAAATATGGATTTTGCGTTGCCAACGTTACGCCATTTGCAGATTCAATTCGCGCCGTTTTGACTTCTTGAACCACTGCATCTAAAGCATCACTCCCCACAACCATTTCATTCAAACTGTTGACGGTATCGCTAAAGCTATTTGCCAATTTATTTTTTTCAACTTCTGCAGTTAAGCGTGCTTTTTCAGCTTCAAAGGCTGGAACATTTGGTGCAGAACTATTGGCTTCAATAATGTGATAGCCATATTGCGTTTTCACAGGCTTTGAAATTTGATTATTTTTCAATGCGCTAATTGCATTATCAAAATCCGCTGAGAAAATACCAGGGGCATAAGCATCAATTAAGCCACCATTGGCTTTTGAACCTGTATCATCCGAAAATTTTGCTGCAGCTTGAGCAAATGGCATACCCGCCTGAATGGTGGCATAGACTTCATTCGCCAACTTTTGAGCTGCCGCATCGCTACGCGCATCAGTGGTAATTAAAATATGCTTCACTTCACGCTTTGCATCTTTTTGCTGTTTTTCAACAAATGCGGCATAGGCTTGTTGTACATCGGCATCTGTCACTGCAAGATTCGTTTTAGGCAACATCGCAGGTGTTAAAACCACATAATCGACATCTACACTCGCAACTTGCTTAAATTCATTTTTGTGCTTGTTGTAATAATCAGTAATTTCTTGATTCGATGCTGTCACACCTTTTTTATATTCATCTAGCGAAATACTTGCTAAATGCAAAGTGCGCTGTTCAGTTTGTAAATTCGCCAATTGTTGCAAGTCTGGCTGACTCACTAAAGCATATTCCATTAAACTTGATGACATCATTTTTAAGGCATGATCTTGACGTAAACTTGCAATCAACGCTTGATTCGTCATACCCACCGAACGTAAATAATTTTCATAGAGTGTTTGAGAAAATTTGCCATTCTCTTGAAAAGTTGGTTGTTGTGCCAACATCTGTTCAAGTTGTACATCGCTTAGCGAGATACCCAATTTCTTGGCTTGTTGTTGCAATAAATTTCTCGCAACTAAGGCATCTAGCGCTTTTTGCTGAATCACAGATTGATTCAATAAAGATTCATCGCCTTTCACCAACGATAAATATTGATCTTTATAGTTTTTGGTTGCACCTTCTAATTCTTTATTAGAAATATCTTGACCGTTTACCGATTTCGCAACGTCTGCTTTATTGCTACCACTGAAATATCCTTCAATACCAACCAGTGCCAAAGGCGTCAAAAACAAAACTAACAGGACTTTGCCAAGCCAACCTTTAATGACTGTACGAAACGATTCCATAAGTATTCCAATATTTTATTTAGGTGCAATTTTAACTGAAAAAACAAACTGAATGAATGCAGAATAAAGCTCAAATTAAACTTTTCATTCAATAAATAAAAAACGCACCCAAAGCGGTGCGTTTATTGAAGCTCAAAGTTTAAGCAACTGAATCTTTTAAACCTTTACCAGCTTTAAAGCTAGGTACTTTGCTTGCTTTAATTTTAAGTTCTTCACCAGTCTTAGGGTTACGACCAGTACGAGCAGCACGTTCTTTAACGCTATATGTACCAAATCCAACTAAAGTTACTGTATCACCCTTTTTAAGAGCCTCAGTGATTGACGCAATTGTTGCATCGAGTGCTTTACCCGCATCCGACTTAGACAAACCACCTTTTTCAGCAATTGCTTCAATTAATTCTGATTTATTCATGATTAGAAGTATCCTCTTAATATCGTTTATTTAAGATCCAAGGCTATAGTTTGAAAGGCCATGCCGCCTTTATAGCAATGCTTTAGGGGGAAACGCAATACTAGAACCCCCTAATACGCAAAAAAAAATACTTAAAATCGACGTATATTAGACGAGCATCTCATTTTTTTTACTTTTTAATCAATTTAGCCTTAAGCTGATTGTTTTCTTCTATCAAAGCGTCAACTTTAATATGAAGTTGAAGTAATAGCTGTTCGATGTGTTGTAAATCTTTAGGCGTGACTAATCCAATGCGATTTAACGAGTGATTCACACCTGTATCTAAAATTTTTTCAACTTTATCTTTGGTGTCTGTAACTGACTCTTTTGCTTTCTCTGTTACTTTGCCAACAGCATTATCTGCGAAATCTACCGTTTTAGATTCTAGCTCTTCACCCACTTTGACAAGAGAATCAAATAATTTATTTCCTTCTTCTTCTGCACGCGAAAAAGCACCCAAACCCGCCAACCAAATTTGTTGTGTGTATTTTTTAAAATCAAGTGCAGATTTTTTAGAACTCTTTGATTTAGAATTGTTTTTCAATTCTTCATCTTCAGTAATTTGTTCTATATTTGAGTGTTCCATGAACCTGTACTCCTAAGCACTTTACAAACTGTGGACGCATTAAACCATAAAATGTTTCTATAATATCAAAGTTAGGACTTGATCGTTTTAAAAAACTGTTCTACAAAGCATTATAGTCCTGTAAATTATTTTAATTAGAGTATGGATGCTCAAATTTTCAGACTACGCAGTTTTAAGTGCAATTGGGAAGGATAAAAAAATCTATGAGTGAGTCGCAACAAAGACACAAACATCCTGATTTGTTGCTAAACATCGCAATTATTGTTTTGGAAACTTTTTTTTCTTTCATCCTGACGCATGATGCGACTTTGCGCGCCCAAGCAAAAAGACTTATAGATCAAAAAATAACGGTTCGCGTGAACAGTTACATTCCTTTTTTTGCTTTTTATATGCAATTTACTGAAAAAGGTCTGCTCTTTGACACACAAGCTTTAGATCGAAATATTGATTTAGAAATTAATAGTACGCTCATTGATCTCATTCAGATTTTTATATTTAGCAATCAACGCAGCATGGACAATATTCGTATATTAGGTGATACCACTTTCGCTGCTCAATTCATGGATTTAATTCCACATCTAACGCTATCGAGTATTTTGAGAAATTGGAAACAATGGTTTAACGCCTTTGACGACCATCAAGATGTAATTGCATCACAACGCCGAATTACACCTTTACTTGATAAAATTGATCATCAACGCTCTGAAATCAATACATTACAAGTCGAAATCAAACAATATCAAAATCGAATTCAGCGACTTAAAAAACGCCAACGGTTGATCAACATTGGATTTGCCCTACTTGGCTTTATTTTTCTTGCCTATTTTGTATATACTGTGTGGCTTCAGTAATCCCCTATAACACCAACTAATTCACTTTCCAGCTTTAGATTGCTAATTTAAAACTTGACTATTTTAGTCGGAATTCATATAATTTAGCCATCTAGTCTAATCTTGTGTATCAGATCATGCGTCTTACAACTCGCGGTCGTTACGCAGTAACTGCTCTACTCGACCTAGCGTTGCAGCCAACTGAACAAACGATCACGCTTGCAGAAATTGCAGCTCGTCAATCTATTTCAGTCGCTTATTTAGAACAGTTATTCGCAAAACTTAAGCGTCAAGGCTTAGTTTCCAGCGTTCGCGGTGCAAATGGTGGTTATCATCTTGCGCGTCATGCCACTGAAATCACTGTGTTAGAAATTATAGAAGCCGTAAATGAATCCGTCGATGCAACTCGTTGCGACCATAAAGGTAATTGCCAAAATGGTGCGATGTGTTTAACACATGACTTATGGCAAGAACTCTCCCACCACATCGCCGACTATTTAGGAAAAATCACCCTTGCCGATTTGATTACCCGTGACAATGTACAAACTGTTGCTATCCGCCAAAATTCTGCAAGTTTAGATTCAGCCCTTTTATCGGTTACAGGTATTTGACATGAAACGTCCAATTTATCTTGATTACGCAGCGACCACTCCTGTTCTCCCTGAAGTTGCTACCCGTATGATGGAAAGTTTAACTTTTGAAGGGACTTTCGGTAACCCTGCATCACGTTCACATGCGTATGGTTGGCAGGCCGAAGAAAAAGTTGAACATGCACGTGAGCAAATCGCAAATTTAATTAAAGCCGACCCACGTGAAGTTGTATGGACATCAGGTGCGACTGAATCTGATAACTTGGCATTGAAAGGTATTGCCCAGTTCTACGGTTCTAAAGGCAAACATATTATTACCAGTAAAATCGAACATAAAGCAGTATTAGACCCTTGCCGTGAACTAGAAGAGCAAGGTTTTGAAATTACTTATTTAGAACCAGAACCACGCACAGGTTTAATTACGCCTGAAATGGTTCAAGCTGAGTTACGTCCAGATACCATTTTAGTTTCATTGATGATGGTCAACAACGAGCTTGGTACCATCACGGACGTTGCTGCGATTGGTGAATTGACTCGTGCGAACAAAACGTTCTTACATGTTGATGCCGCTCAAGCCGCAGGTAAAGTTGATATTGACCTTTCAACCATGAAAATTGACTTAATGAGTTTCTCAGGTCACAAAATTTATGGCCCTAAAGGTATTGGTGCATTATATGTACGCCGTAGTCCACGAGTACGCTTAAAAGCGCAAATGCACGGTGGCGGTCATGAACGTGGTATGCGTTCAGGAACTCTAGCGACCCATCAAATGGTCGGTATGGGCGAAGCTTTTGAGATTGCAGGTAAAACCATGCATGCAGAGCAAGCGCGTATCCGCGTGTTGCGTGACAAATTATGGAACGGCTTACAAGACCTTGAACAAGTGTTCTTGAACGGTCATCCAACGCAAAGCGTAGCAAATTATTTAAATGTCAGCTTCAACTTTGTTGAAGGTGAATCGCTGATGATGGCACTGAAAGATGCTGCCGTTTCAAGTGGTTCAGCGTGTACATCTGCAACCCTGGAGCCGTCTTATGTATTACGTGCTTTAGGTTTATCTGATGAATTGGCGCACAGTTCAATTCGTTTCAGTTTTGGTCACTACACCACTGAAGCCGATATTGACCACGTGTTAACGATTACCAAAGCAGCTGTTGAGAAATTGCGTGACCTTTCTCCGCTTTGGGATATGTACAAAGATGGTGTTGATCTTTCAACAGTTGAATGGGCTGAACACTAATTTTTTGAGTGCTCAATATTGAGCGCTTCATTGAAAATTGTCGTTTTACCCTCATATTAATATTAGGCTGACCCCGAGTTTTGGAGAAGCAACATGGCTTATAGCGAAAAAGTAATTGATCATTACGAAAATCCTCGTAATGTTGGTGTTTTAGACAAAGATGCAGAAAATGTAGGTACAGGCATGGTCGGTGCACCTGCTTGTGGCGACGTGATGCGTTTACAAATTCAAGTTGATGGCAATGGCATTATTGAAGAAGCTCGCTTCAAAACCTATGGTTGCGGTTCTGCTATCGCATCAAGCTCGCTTGTAACCGAATGGCTAAAAGGCAAAACGCTGGATCAAGCTCAAGCAATTAAAAATATTGATATTGCAACTGAGCTTGCACTACCGCCAGTAAAAGTCCACTGCTCGGTTCTTGCTGAAGATGCAATTAAAGCTGCGATTGAAGACTATCGTGGCAAAAAAGCGAAAGCTTAACTGATGACTAATCAAACATTGGAGTTTTCATGATCCATTTAACCGAAACTGCTGCATCTCACATCAGTAATTACCTTAAAAATCGAGGTAAAGGTGAAGGCATTCGTATTGGTGTGAAAACTTCAGGTTGTTCTGGCTTAGCCTATGTACTTGAGTTTGTCGATGATGTTGATAATCACGATCAAGTATTTGAACAATCTGGTGTAAAAGTTTTCGTTGACCCTAAGAGTTTGGTTTATCTAAGTGGCTTAGAAATGGACTATGTTAAAAATGGTCTAAACGAAGGCTTTGAGTTTAGTAATCCAAATCAAAAAGGTGAATGTGGTTGCGGTGAATCCTTTACGGTTTAACCATTTAATTTCTTTATCTTAAGTAACAGAATCCCCTTGCGGAGCTATAACCGCTCCTCACCCACCTTTCTAAGGCGGACTTCCATATGTGAAGCTCCTCCCTTTCATAAAGGGAGGTTGGGTGGGATTTTAAAACGGAATTCATCTCCCATGAATCATTTTGAGTTGTTCCAACTACCCGAAGCACTCGATATCGATTTAGCAGCTTTAAAAAAACAGTTTTTAAGTTTGCAACAGCAATATCATCCCGATAAATCCGATGATAAAAATAAGGCATTGATTAAGTCGAGCGAAATTAACCAAGCATACAAAGTCTTATCACAAGTAGACAGTCGTGCTGCGTATTTCCTCAGCTTGAAAAAGCAAGATCATCATCTTGATCAATCCATCAGTGATTTTGAGTTCTTGCAATCTGCTCTGGAAATGCGAGAACAGCTTGATGAAGCGACATCGACAGATCAGCTCAAAACTTTAAAAGTTGACGTGCAACAATGGATAGATAGCTTGGTTCGTGAGTTTAAAATTGATTATGCCGAAGAAGACTGGGCAGAAGCACGAGATACCGTTCGTAAGCTACGCTTTTTCCAACGCGTGATGAATGATATTGATAAAGCTGAAGATCGTATGCTGGATGAACATGAAAGCTTCGACTTAGATGATGATTTTTAGACCGCTGTAACCTTTTATTTTCAAGGAATTTCTCTCGCATGGCACTTTTGCAAATTGCTGAACCTGGTCAATCGACTGCCCCGCATGAACATCGTATTGCGATTGGCATTGACTTAGGGACAACCCACTCTTTAGTGGCAACAGTGCTATCGGGAAAACCGAAAGTTCTACAAGATGAAAAAGAGCGTGTTTTATTGCCGTCGATTGTTCATTATGCAGAAGATTTAACGAGCTTTGGTGATGCTGCCAAGCCATTTATGCTCACCGACCCTAAAAACACCATCGTTTCTGTGAAGCGTTTTATGGGACGCTCACAAGCAGATATTAAGTTTCAGCATCCTTATACGCTTGTTGGTGCTGAAAATGAAATGCCTGCTTTTGAAACAGCAGCGGGTCGTAAAACACCTGTAGAAATTTCCGCTGAAATCTTAAAACAACTCAAAGATCGTGCAGAAGACAGCTTAAAAAATCCAGTCAACGGTGCAGTCATCACTGTACCTGCTTATTTCGATGAAGCACAGCGTCAAGCCACACGTGATGCTGCTCAACTTGCTGGCTTAAATGTCCTACGTTTATTGAATGAACCTACAGCGGCTGCGGTTGCTTATGGTTTAGATCAAGAAACCAATTTAAGTACTAATCAGAATTATGTCATCTATGATTTAGGTGGCGGTACATTTGATGTGTCAATTTTACGCTTCACCGAAGGTGTATTTGAGGTGCTTGCCACAGGTGGACACACAGCTTTAGGCGGTGATGACCTTGATCGTTTAATCGTTAAATGGGCGAAAAAACAACTCAACATCGACAGCTTAAGCGATGAAGAATATGCCGTTTATATTATTGCAGCCCGTCAAGCCAAAGAATACTTATCTGATCATGAATCTGCAGAGTTAAAATTATTAGATCATCATCTGAGTTTAGATCGTCCGACTTTTGAATCAATAATCCAAGTCGCGCTGGATAAAACGATGAGTGTTTGCAAGCGTGTATTACGTGATGCCAAACTAGAATTAGATGAAATTGCGCAAGTGGTATTGGTGGGTGGTTCAACAAGATCTTATGCGGTACAAAAAGCAGTCCGTGAATTATTTGAACACGAGCCACTCTGTACCATTAACCCTGACGAAGTGGTTGCCATTGGCGCCGCAATTACCGCCAACCAATTAATTGGCAATAGTCAGGATGGCTCTTTACTGCTTGATGTTACCCCACTTGCACTTGGTTTAGAAACGATGGGCGGTTTAGTGGAGCGTTTAATTCCACGTAATACAGCTATTCCTGTAGCGCGTCGTCAGGAATTTACCACCTATCAAGATGGTCAAACTGCCATGATGATTCATGTGGTTCAAGGCGAACGTGATTTGGTTGAACATTGCCGTTCTTTGGGTCGTTTTGTGTTACACGATATTCCACCAATGACAGCTGGTCGAGCGCGTATCGAAGTGACATTTCAAGTCGATGCCGATGGTTTACTGGCTGTCTCTGCCAAAGAAACTACATCTGGTGTACAAGCTCAAATTGATATCAAACCATCTTATGGTTTATCTGCTGCAGACACTGAACGCTTATTGGTCGAAGGTTTCCAACATGCAGAAGAAGATAAGCAACTTCGTCATTTGCAAGAAACTAAAGTTGAAGCGCAACGTGAGTTAGAAGCTTTAGAGCAAGCCTTGAAAGCTGATACAGATTTACTCACTCAGCAACAATCTCATGACTTAATTCTTGCTGCTGAAGCGTTAAAAATTCGCTTAGAAACCAATGATCTTGATGCCATAGAACAAGCCGTTGAACAACTGAAACTTCACAGCGATGCATTTGCTGCACTGCGTATGAACCGACATATTGACCATGCCCTAACAGGTACCAAACTTGAAGATTGGTCTAACTCAAATTAAAGGTATAGGTGATTAATATGCCACGTATTAAAGTTCTTCCCCACGCTCAAATTTGTCCTGAAGGGGCTGAATTCGTAGTTGAAGCAAATGCTAATTTGTGCCAAAGCTTGCTTAAGCAAGGCATTAAAATTGAACATGCATGTGACATGTCAGCAGCATGTACAACTTGTCATGTTGTGGTGCGTAGAGGTTTTGACAGCCTTGAAGAAATGAATGATGTAGAGGCAGATTTACTTGACCGTGCATGGGGCTTAGAACCTGACTCTCGCCTGTCTTGCCAAGTTGAAATTGTAAATGAAGATTTAGAAGTTGAAATTCCGAAATATACGATTAACCACGCTTCGGAAAATCACTAAAATTTTATCTGTAATGAATAAAAAACTCCTCTAAATGAGGAGTTTTTTTCTGATTTATGCAATATATGACCAAGCTCAGTGGCATTTTTTGGAGAGGTGCATTCGTGCTATAGCGTAGCGGCAGCGCAAATGAGCCACGGAGCAAAACGACGTTTTGCAGCTTTTTGTGTTATCTGTTTTTTGCCTCATAGTACTCAATGTTTTTTAAAACGCTATCTGGCACCATATCATAGCCTGTGGCTCGATCACCTGACCAGTTTATACCTACGTTTAAACCATCGCGCTTTAACCCTACCAGCCATCTTGCTTTAAAAACATCAAGCTCCAGCTCAATGGGTTCAAAACCCTTGTATGCCTCGACGTTTTTGATAATTTTTTCAACCCGACGAAGCGACGACCAGAAAGGCATAGACCTAACACCACCGTCACCGTCCAACGCAGGAATACCAGCATCGTCTTTGATAGTCCAGACTTTTCGGTTAAGTATAATATCTTCAAAGAATTTCTTAGCTTGAGACGCTGATGCAGTCATTTCTATAACCTTGCTTTAACACATAACTAAGCTTTCACAAACTACTTAACTTCATCATCCAAAGTCAATTTTGGAATACCATGTGCATTGGTCATTTTTTGTTGAGTTTTAATCCGCTTTGTCATGTTTTCTAAAATTTCAAGCAATTCTGGATATTCGTAGTTTTGAACTTCTTCCAAATTCAACACCAAATGAAAGCCCTTATATTCATAATCAAACCATTTCTGCGTGTCTGATTTCTTAGCCGTGAATTTTTCTACCACTTGCCAAGTTTTAACTGGCCCTTGAATACCTTTTAAATAAATAGGTACTTTGGGAACACATAAAAATTCATTTTTAATCAACTGATGCGTTTCATCTGAAATTAAAATTTCATCAACCTCTGCCGCCGACTGTAAACGTGCTGCTAAATTTGCATCGCGACCGACAATTGTATACGCCATACGATGTGAAGCACCATAATTCCCTACGTGACAATAGCCTGTGCTAATTCCCATACGAATATGTAAAGCAGGATAACCCATCTTTTTCCAGCGTTCGCGCAACAACTTCATTTGCTGACGCATGGCAATTGCCATTTCCACACAAGATTTAGCATCTTGTTCTACGCCTTGGGAGTTCGGATCGCCAAAGAAGATCAGAACAGCGTCACCCATAAACTTATCAACCGTTGCCTCATATTGCTTGGCAATATCGGTCATATGGCTCAAATAATCATTGAGTAAAAATGCTAAATCATCTGGAATAAGTGTTTCAGAAAGTTCGGTAAAACCCTTAATGTCTGAGAAAAAGATGGTCAGTTTTTTTCGTTTGTATTCAATTTTTGCCTCTGACTCGCCGCGCATAATCGACTGCCAAAGTTGCAATGGCGCATAACGACTGAGTTGATTCGCAAAGGTAATATAACGAGTCATTTGGTTTTGATAGTGCTGACGTTGTAGCCCTAAAGTTGTCAAACGACGATGTTGGTAATAATGTCCAATGACAATAAACATCATTAATCCGAGTAAACTTAAAATGGTTAACTCTGGATTTGTCTGCTCAAAATACTCTTCTGCGCCAAATATAAAAAAGGTGCAAAAATAAAATACCAATACACCAATCAGCCCAATTAAACAGGAAATAGGCAAAGAGGTTTTATTGTTCATACCGACATAGACAACCGCGAACAGAATAGTCATGGTCGGTACTAAGTTTAAATGCAAGGCAGCAAGCGAAATGGCGACAATGATGATTTCATTTGTAAACAGAATATTCTTTTCTGTTTTACGATCAAACTTATAGTGCAACCACTTTTCTAATTTAAAACTGAATAAAAAATACAGAAATAGTAAAGGCAGGATGTAAAGTTGGTACTTCGCATTGAAGGTCGTATACGAATAAATAACTAAAATTAAGGACAGAATCGAATATCCCATCAAACGATGGAAATTAGCGAATTGCCTAGGTTCTTTATCAATTAACCTATTTAATGGCACCCGATCCCTCCTTGGGTTATTTAGTTCTGTTTTTTCCTTTGCCGATTAGTCCATACGCCAGTCAAATGGCATATCTCCTTGACCACGTAATGCAAGCATTAAAGTTTGACGCATGTGTGCCAATACTTCATTGCTATAAGGAACAGCGGGATTACCCCAGATTGGTTTTGGCCAAGCAACATCGTTTTGATAACGAACAACATGATGAAAATGCAACTGTGGAACAACATTTCCTAAAGCCGCAACATTCATTTTATCTGCGCGAAATACACGTGCGAGTTGGCTAGATAACCAACTTGATTCACGTAAAAATTGTTCTTGGTCTGCTTGGCTGAGTTCATAAAGTTCTGTCACGCCTGGCACACGTGGAATAAGAATCAACCAAGGGAATTGCATATCATTCATTAAACGACATGTTGAAAGCGGAAAATCGCCTACAAAAAAAGTATCTTGAGCCAGTTGTGGATGCAAACTAAACATATCTTTATAAATGATGCAGAAGAATAATGCCCAATACTATCACATCAGTTTTGATGTGAGTATTCTTCGTGGTCTGATTGATTACAAATAACAATGATTTTCCTCATTTATTGCTTCTGTTTCAATCAAACTGCGAGAATGTGATGATTTACCTCATCACACAAGTCTAAGATAATTTCGGGTCTATGCAGAAAGCTCCGTTAAAAGCTTATTCAACAAATCAACGACAAATTGAATCCGTTTTTCGGTTTCTGCAAGTTGTACCGTGAGTTTCAGTCGTTGCCCACCTTCCATACGATAATGTGTCGGATTCTTTTGCATCAACTGAATGATACTCATCGCTTGCACAGGTGTATCAGGTGAAAATTCGACATAACCACCATTGGTATTGACATCAATTTTGGTGATGCCGAGTTGTTCAGCGCGCAGTCGAATCTGATGCACACTAAACAACTGCTTCACAGCTTGTGGCGGAATACCAAAGCGATCAATGAGCTCCATCCGAATATGATCGAGCTTTTCTTGCGTATCAGTATTACTAATGCGTTTATAGAACAATAAACGTTGATGAACATCGCCCAAATAGTCATCTGGAATCAAAGCTGGCATGTGCAAATTAATTTCAGCGGTTAATGACAATGGTGCATCGAAATTCGGAGTTTTACCTTTTTGAATGGCTTTGGTTGCCTTCTCTAGCATTTCCATGTACAGACTATAACCAATCGCCTGCATTGAACCGCTTTGCTGTTCACCTAATAATTCCCCTGCACCACGAATTTCCAAATCTTCAGTCGCCAACATAAAACCTGCCCCCAAAGTGGAAGCACGTTGAATCGCATCTAAACGTTTTTCCGCATCACCTTTTAAGTGTTTTAAGGATGGAACTAACAAATAGGCATAGGCTTGATGATGGGAACGCCCGACACGCCCACGCAATTGATGTAATTGTGCCAATCCTAATTTATCGGCACGCTCAATAATAATAGTATTGGCATTCGGCACATCAATCCCTGTTTCAATAATGGTTGAACAAACTAGAACATTATATTCTTTGTGATAGAACTGCTGCATGACTTGTTCAAGTTCACGTTCGCGCATTTGTCCATGTGCCACTGCAACTCGTGCTTCTGGGACTAAGTTACGAATAGATTCAGCGGCACGTTCGATCGTATCCACTTCATTGTGCAATAAATAAACCTGACCACCACGGAGTAACTCACGCAAAATCGCTTCTTTGATCGAATCATTGGTGTGTTCTTGGACAAAAGTTTTGACTGCCAAACGACGTGCTGGTGGTGTTGCGATAATCGACAAATCACGCATCCCTGAAAATGCCATATTCAAGGTTCGTGGAATAGGCGTTGCAGTCAAAGTCAACATATCGACATCGGCACGTAAGGCTTTAATCCGTTCTTTATCCCGCACACCAAAACGATGTTCTTCATCAACAATCATTAAGCCAAGGTTTTTGAATTGGATATTTTCTTGTAGAATTTTATGCGTACCAATCACAATATCGACTTTGCCTTCGGCTAGATCTTCAATGATTTTCAGATGGGTTTTATTACTCCCAAAACGAGAAAGTACTTCAATCCGCACCGCGGTATCGGCAAAACGATCTTTAAATGATTCATGATGTTGCTGTGCCAATAATGTTGTTGGAACAAGCACCGCCACTTGTTTATTATTTTGCACAGCGACAAATGCGGCACGCATCGCCACTTCGGTTTTACCAAAACCAACATCGCCACAGACCAGACGATCCATCGGTTTTGCCAGTTGCATATCGTGCAAAGTCGCATCAATGGCATTGGCTTGATCTAGCGTTTCCTCATAAGCGAAACCACTCGAGAATTGCATATAACCTGTATGATCGAGTTCAAAAGCAAAACCGGGTTTAGATTGACGGCGGGCTTGAATGTGTAATAACTCCGCCGCAACATCATGGATTTGTTCCAAAGCTTTACGCTTCGCCTTTGACCATGTATCTGTGCCTAATTTATGCAAAGGCGCAAGATCAGGATCGCCGCCACTATAACGACTAATTAAATGCAGATTTGTTACAGGAACATAGACTTTCGCACTATCTGCATAATCGAGCTGTAAAAATTCATGATCTTGATCATCAATTTCTAAGGTAATCAGTCCAGCATAACGCCCAACCCCGTAATCAATATGCACCACAGGTGCACCTAAATTCAGCTCGGTTAGGCTGCGAATTAAGAATTCTTCAGACACTTCTTGCTGACGTTTGCGACGGCGTTGCACCACACGATGTTCATACAGTTGGTTTTCAGAAATGACTGAAAGCTGATTGCTCAGCAATAAACCGCGATCTAAGGGGGCACTGGTAATCGCAACTTTTAGTTGATCTTTTTGAAATTGAGCGAAACTGTCGACGTTTTGGATTTCACCCAAAACTGAGCGCAAAGCATCTTTCAAAGTTTCACGGCGACCTGCACTTTCAGCGACCAATAAAACAGGATGTTTGGCTTGATCAATATACTGTTTGACCGCTGCAAATGGCTGTTCTTTTTTTGGGTCAACTGCGAGTTTTGAAGGCTGTTCAGCGGCTAGGTTCAATACACCTGATTTGCTTTCAAAAACTTCCGAAGATGCCAAGATTCTTGGGAATTGATTAATTGCTTGTAATACGTGATTTGGCGTTAAAAAAAGTTCTTCAGGTGGCAAAATTGGTTGATCGATGTTATGACGGCGATCTTCATAACGACGAACCACTTCTTTCCAAAAGTTGATTAAATCATCTTCAATTTCATTGTTTGTAATGACAACGCAATGCTTTGGTAAGTATGTCATGAGCATACTTTGTGCTTCCATCAACTTTTTTTCAAAGAATAATGGTAGATAAAACTCTAAGCCTGCTGTTGAAATACCTTCAAGTACATCTTGATAAATTGGATTTTTCTTGGGGTTTGCCGTTGGAAAACTTTCAGCATAACGATCTCTAAAAGTAGAACGCCCTTCTTTGAGTGGAAATTCTTTGGCAGGTAAAACGGTAAAATTTTTCAGTGATTCAGTAGTTCGTTGCGTTTCAGGATCGAAGAATTTTAAGCTTTCAATTTCATCATCAAACAAATCAATTCGAATCGGTTGATCTTGCCCCGAGGCATAAATATCCATGATGCTGCCACGAACTGCAAATTCACCGTGATCGTACACCGTATCGACCAAACGATAACCCGCCTGAACCAACTGCTTTTTCTGTGTTTCTAAATTGAGTTTTTGTCCCACTTTAATATCAAAATGTTCACCCACCACCCATGAATATGGTGCAACACGCTGCGCTAAGGTGCTGGCAGAAACAAGGAGAAT
Organism: Acinetobacter sp.; assembly: GCA_035426725.1. Lineage (GTDB taxonomy): Bacteria > Pseudomonadota > Gammaproteobacteria > Pseudomonadales > Moraxellaceae > Acinetobacter. The sequence goes on along the minus strand of DAOMAH010000005.1, from coordinate 7,120 downwards.
GCCCTTTTGTGGCATATTGGATAATATTGCCAAACGCTCAGAAACAATATCTTGATGTGGAGATAAGCGGTCATACGGCAAAATTTCCCAGTCGGGGAAAATTGTTGGTTTGATACCGTAAAATTCGAGTTCACTTTCGAGCTGCGCAACATGTTGATTATTTTTCGCCACGATCACGTAAAGATTTGAACTTTGCGTTGCAATTTCTTTGAATAATAAAGCAGCGGATGATCCAAGCAATGAACCAATCCAGCGTTTTTCGCCTGCTTTAAATTGTTGTAAGTTTAATTGAGAAATTTCTTGTTGAAACATAGAGGAAATTATGCAATTTGAAAGAAAAGTGCCTTAGTTTAGCATGGAGTTTTTTGATATATATATTTTCTCAATTAAAAAAGTACAGCCTTTGAAATTTTTTCCTTATATCAAATATGCAGAAAAAGACTTACATTTAAATATAAGATTATCATCCTCAATCTGTCGAACTTCATAGCCTACATTTTCCCATTTATTATTATCTTTTTCTATTGTCAATGACATAAATTGTTGGAAATTACTTTGAAAACTGTCCTGTAAGGTTAGACTTGATAAGCAGAAAAAAGTGATGCTGAGTCGTTCTGAACCAAGATCAAATAAATCTTTGGAAAGTACTAAAGTTAAGTTATAACAAGCATTTAATCCATCATATTCAATGTTAAAAATCTCTACCTGATCAAAATGTGAAAGATTATTTTTTACTTCATTTAAGTTAAGCATACTTACACTCTTTCTTTTAAATTTCTTTAGTAATCTAAATTATTGGGGTCAGATCATCTTCTCAATCTTTTTTAAATAGACTATAGATTTCTTAAGCTATTTTGCAATCATCAAAAATAATTCTTCAAGTCAGCCCAAAAGAATGTTTTTTCATCAATTATGCCTATCCGAATTTCGCATTTAGAAACATACCAACTTCTACAATATCATAGCAAAAATAACGGATAAATAATTCCTAATGATCAAGCCATGCTTTGCTTTCATGCAGAGTGTGTTATAAATATAACTCGATAAATATTGTCTCTTTAAGAAATCTATAGCAATGAATCAAACAGCATTAGACCAACTAAAAAACTTAACCACCGTTGTTGCCGATAGTAGTGACCTTGAGGCCATTCGTAAATTCCGACCACTCGATGCAACAACAAATCCATCGCTCATTACGGCTGCTGCTGAACAGCCTGAAAGTAAAGAACTGATAGAAGATGCTTATCTACAAGCAAAACAAGAAGGCTATCAATCAGATGAATTGATTGAACGCACCATTGATATTTTAACGGTCAAATTTGGCGTTGAAATTTTAAAGTTAATTGATGGACGTGTTTCAACAGAGGTCGATGCTTCCCTTTCTTATGATACCGAAGCGACTATAGCCAAAGCACGTGAACTATCTAAACTCTATCAAGGCTACGGCATTGAACAGTCACGTATTTTAATCAAAATTGCTTCGACTTGGGCAGGCATTCAAGCAGCCAAAATTTTAGAAGCTGATGGTGTTCCTTGTAATCTCACTTTATTGTTTGGCTTACATCAAGCTCAAGCCTGTGCAGATGCAAACGTCACGCTGATCTCTCCGTTTGTAGGACGAATTTTAGATTGGTATAAAAAAGCAGAAGGCGTGGATCAATATCCAATTGAAAAAGATCCTGGTGTACTTTCAGTCAAGAAAATTTATAACTATTACAAACAGCATGACATTTCAACTCAGGTCATGGGCGCAAGTTTCCGTAGCACAGCGCAAGTATTAGGTTTGGCAGGTTGTGACCTACTAACCATTGCACCTAATCTTTTGGCACAATTGGAACAAGATCAACACATGGTCGAAACTCAACTCAGTCTAAGTTCAGCGTTACATACGGCGAAAATTGAACGTGCTGCCCAAACTGATGAAAGTTTTAGAGCTGAACTTGAGCAAGACTTGATGGCATCTCAATTACTTCAAAGTGGTATTGATGGGTTTATCAAAGCACGCAATCAACTTAGTTTGTTGTTACGTCAATCTTTTGGTGTGGATGCTGAAATTAAAGCTTAGGTCTTACACCGTAATTTTAAAAACCGATTTCTACGTTTAAGTAAAAATCGGTTTTTTTTTAGACTTTTAATGTAGTTGAGAACTATTTTTCCTCTACATCCTTTTGTGCATCTTCATCATTTAAAATTCGACCAATTTGTTTCGGTTGAATCAATGGCGCTGTTGGTCTTGGATGCGAATGCGAATATTGCAAACCCACGCCTGCATAGACATCATCGGCGGCTATTTCTGTCTCAAATCGCTCATTATCACGATCTCTTATTTCATTTGAGATCATGCGCACTTCATCTTCATCCACACCCAATTGTTCTAAAATGACTTCACCAAATTTGATTGCAGATTCAAAAGTTTCTCGAATCATATAATCGACTTGATGTTTCACAAGATAAAGTGAGTGCTCGCGGTCATAAGAACGTACCAATAATTTTGCCAGAGGAAATTCATGGCTGACTAATTCCACAATACGATTGGTGGTTTCTTTGCTATCCACACAAACCACTATAGCTTCGGCAGTCGCAGCACCAGATGCATGTAAAATATCTAAACGACCACCATCGCCATAATAGATTTTAAAGCCGAACTTTTCTGCGTTTTTAATCATGTCGATGTCATTATCAATAATGGTGACATCAACGCCTCTCGCCAGTAGCAATTGACTGGTAACCTGACCAAAACGACCAAAGCCGATCATCAAAATACTGCCACTTAATCCTTCGGCAATATTCACATCGTCCAAATTAAGCCGATCTTTGGTTTGGGTAAATCGTTTAAAGATAATGCCTAAAATGGGGGTCAAGACCATCGACAAAACCACAATCGCAGTCAGGTTTGACTTCACTGTATTATCAATCACTTGAGCACTGACTGCCGCTGCAAACAGAACAAATGCAAACTCGCCACCTTGTGCCATCAGCAATGCACGATCTAAAGCTTCTGTATGTGGACTTTTGGTCAATCGAGCAACCACATAAATCATCAAAGCTTTAGCAAACATCATGGCTAAAACACCACTAATAATCAGTTGCCAGTTCTGCTGAACCACGGATAAATCCAGCGACATACCAACGCCAAGGAAGAACAGACCCAACAATATGCCTCTGAACGGTTCAACGTCGGCTTCTATTTGGTGCCTGAATGTCGATTCAGATAAAAGTACGCCTGCAAGGAAAGCGCCCATCGCCATAGACAGTCCGCTGACTTGCATCAATAATGCTGCGCCTAAAACTACCAATAGTGCGGCGGCGGTCATTACTTCTCTAGCTTTTGCTGCGGCGAGTAATCGAAATAATGGATTGAGCAACCAATACCCTGCGGCAATCAATCCTGCAATTGCAATTAAGCCAATGCCAATATTTTCCAAACGTGCAGAAGTACTTTCAACCACATGGTTCGGTGCCATAAATGCAACGATTGTCAGTAATGGGACGATGAGTAAATCTTCAAATAATAAAATGGCAACGATTTTTTGACCTTGTGGCTGAGCAATATCGCCTCGGTCACCCAATAATTGCATGACAATCGCGGTGGAAGTCAGTACAAAACCTGCTGCACCGATAAATGCCACTTGCCAAGGAAAGCCAAATAACAAGCCAACACCTGTCAATGCGGTGGCGCAGGTAATAATTTGCAACGTTCCTAGACCAAAGATTTCACGCCTTAAACTCCATAAATGTGAAGGCTGCATTTCCAAACCAATCACAAATAAATACATCACAATGCCTAATTCTGCGATGTGTAATATTGAAGCCGAATCTTGGAAAAAAGCGAAACCAAATGGGCCTATGATCAAACCTGCAATCAAATAACCCAACACGGAGCCCAAACCAATACGTTTAAAAATAGGCACTGCGATCACTGCCGCTGCCAATAAAACAACAGGTGCAATTAAACTAATGGAGTGTGCTTCTGAACTCATCTTGTTCTCATTCTTCGCAATCTTGACTTATTCTATGCGATACCACAAAAGACATATAGATCATTTATTTGATAATACTTCTTTACTCAAGAATTCAATAAAAAAGGTTGCCTTGAATAGACAACCTTTTTGATCAATCGAACTTAAATTTTATAGCTCTCTGACCACGACGGTTCTTGCCATTTTGTCATGCCAACCTTGTTTCTTGGCATCAAAAGCAACCCAAATTAAGCCAATAAAGAAAACTAAAATTGCTGGGAAATATCCAATATAACGAATAATACCTTGTCCGATCGTGATATTTTCACCTGTTTTTTCATCCAATACTTTTAAACGAAGTAAACGCTTCCCCGGAGTTCCTGCAAATTTTATCCAACAAAATATACAAAAAATGAGTATTGCAAGTTGCCAGAACCAATCTGTTGTCGACATAAATTGGAATGATGAAAAACCATTCATTGATGCTGTGGTCTTACCACCGCCAAAAATCATAGTCAGGGGAATTAATGCAACCATGAGAATGATGTTATCTATAATTGATGCACCTACACGAATCCAAAAACCTGCATATTCGTATTTATTCGACATTTTATGCTCTCGCTTTTTATTTCTAGCTAAAATTTAATTAATTTGAGTAGCATTTATACCAAATTTTGTTTTAATTCACGATCATAAAAATCGACGGTACGTTGCCAAACCAATTTTGACGCAGGCAAACCGCGACTTAAACTACGGAAACCATGTGGCATATTATAGGTATAGGCTTCAACACGATCTCCCAATTGTTCAATAAATTTCTCGCGTTTTTTCGCAGGACAATACGGGTCAACTGTTGACCAATGCCCTTGTAAAATACGAATGTCATCAAGTGTTTCAGTTTTTGGTACACCTACGCCTTCCACCCCCAATGAATGATGATAGATCACAGGTGCTAGCATATCGTCACGCTTTGCCATTTGAATCACGTAGCCACCCGTTAAACACTGCCCTAACATGCCTAAGCGACCGTTTGATCTTGGGTCTGCTTTTAAAGCATCAAGCAACGCGTGGATTTCTTTATTCATATCACTATCGGCTGCATTGGTTCGCCCCGCTTTCGTCACCATGGCACGAATGCAATATTTCACCGCACCGCCACTAAATAAATTGGGTACATAAACCAAATAGCCACGATTTGCCAAGTCCTGCGCATCTTCCCGATACACATCCAGTATGCCAAACAATTCATGCAGCAATAGGATTGCAGGGATTTTTTCTGACGTCTGTGCAGGTGCATATACTTCTACGTCTATCTGGCGTGTGGCTAATGTGATTGTTTTTAGTTCCATTTTTGGCATTCTTCTGTCTAAAATCATGGTTTATATTATTTATGACAATATTCATTGTCAAATAAAAAAGGATGCCTTTTAACATCCTTTTTAAGTGCGAATTCAAAAATTTAAATATTCAACAAACTATTTAACGTTTCCACTACATTTTTCGATTTTACTTTCGACTGCAATGTTTTGAGTGCTTGTTGCACTTGAGTACGTTGGGGTTCAGCCAAAGTATACCAACGTGACAGCACTTGTAATAAACGAGAACCTAAAATTGGGTTTTTCTCGTCCAAGTAAGCTGCCAAATTAATAAAATGATCGACACCAAAACTCCATGTATTGACTGGATTAGCGGCTAAACCACCACTGACTGAACGAATACGGTTCGGTGTGCCGAGATCATAATCGGCATGTTTGGTCAAATATTCAATGCTTGCTGCGGTTGCATTTGGATTGGATGATTGGGTGCTAAACCATTGATCTAAAGATAAAGCTTCATCTTTAAAACGAGTATAGAAATCTGCCAAAGCCGCTTGTGACTGTGGTGCATCATTCCAAACTAAAACACGTAATGCGCCTAAACGTTCAGACATATTTCTGGTTTGTTGAAATTGTGCGAAAGCCAAATCAAATGCAGACTCATCGCCTAGACGCGCCAACATATTCAGGGTGATGTTTTTGAGCGAACGCACACCCATTGCTAAAGAAAAGTCTTTTTGTAGGTCAGGGTCTAAACTGAGATAAGTCTCTTTCCAAAATGAACCCAAATCACATGCTAAACGATCAAGAACAGCTTCACGTTTTTCTCGAATGAGCTCAGGTTCGTAATCTTGATCAATACGGCTACCTAAGTAGTTTTCACTTGGCACATCAAATAAACGTGATGCCAATAAAGGGTCTTTGTTCACGAGTTCAGGTAAAGTGTTTTTAATCGCTTGAATATAAATATCGACCTGATGATCTTCCAATAAAATCCGTTCTAGCAACGTCTGCGTCGCTTGCCATTGGTTAAAACCATTGGTTTCGTGTTGAATAAGAAATGCTAAATCGTCATCAGAATAATCAAATACCAAATTCACAGGCGCAGAGAAATTACGCAATAGTGATGCGACAGGTTGCGCAGCCACACCTGTAAATTCAATCGTTGCTTCATCTTGATCAAATAAACACACGCCATCTTTGACCTCATTTACGAAAAGATCAGCGCTGTGCAACGTATATTGCTCACCTGTCTCTGCATTAAATAAGGCTAACGCGACTGGAATTGGTACGGCTTTTAAATTTGGATATTTAGCATGTGCTTTTAAACTTTGTTTTAAGCTTAAACGATACGTCTGAGTCGCTGCATCGTACTGCCCTTTTGCTTCGAGTTTTGGCGTCCCTGGTTGGTTATACCAAGTCAAGAAATTGGATAGATCAACACCTGAACCTGCACTTAAAGAAGACACCCAATCTTCAACCGTCACCGCTTGACCATCATGACGTAAAAAATATTCGTCTGTGCCTTTACGGTATTTTTCTTTGCCTAATAAGGTCGCCATCATGCGGTTAATTTCCGCACCTTTTTCATAAACCGTAGCCGTATAGAAGTTGTTGATTTCAACAAAATGATCTGGACGTGGCGGATGCGACAACGGACCTGCATCTTCAGGGAATTGATGCGATTTTAATACCGCGACATCATCAATGCGTTGTACCGCAGCAGATTGTAAATCTTCAGAAAAAGACTGATCACGAAAAACGGTTAGACCCTCTTTTAAACAGAGCTGGAACCAGTCACGACAAGTAATTCGGTTACCTGTCCAGTTATGGAAATATTCATGC
>DAOMAH010000004.1:0-23031 GCA_035426725.1 Acinetobacter sp. | reverse complement strand
TTGCTGAGTACGAAAATGGAGCAATTACGTCAGTTTTTGCATCAAGAAAAACTTGCAGAAAAAGTAATTTATCCGCCAAATAATCAAATTTTTAATGCTTTAAATACAACACCGTTGTCAAATGTGAAAGTTGTTGTTTTGGGGCAAGATCCTTATCATGGTGCAAATCAAGCCAATGGTTTAAGTTTTTCTGTACAACGAGGGATTGCATTACCGCCATCCTTACGTAATATATTCCATGAATTGATGAATGATTTAGCCATACCTGCGGTACGTCATGGCGATTTGAGCCAATGGGCAGCGCAAGGTGTACTATTATTAAACAGTGTGTTAACTGTAGAAGAAGGCAAGCCAACTTCCCATCAAAAGCAAGGCTGGGAAGACTTTACCGATACGATTATTGACGTTTTGAATGAGCAACGTGAGCATATTGTCTTTATTTTATGGGGGGCATATGCGCAACGTAAGGGGCAGCGAATTGACCGTGAGAAGCATTTGGTACTGACGGCAGCACATCCATCACCTCTTTCGGCAAACCGCGGTGGTTTTTTTGGTTGTAAAGTCTTTTCTAAAACCAACTATTATTTGAAACAACATGGCATTGAGCCGATAAACTGGCAATTGGACGCATAATTAATGATTTCTCCCGATTTTAATAGCGAACACCCTGATTTAATTGTTGAGCAAGCGCAAAACGGTTGGCGGATTATTCGTCTTAATCGTCCAAAATCTTTGCATGCTTTAGACGAATCTATTGTAAGTGCTTTATTAAAAGTTTTTCAGCATTTTCATGAAGATGAAACAGTTAAAGCAATTTGGTTGGATTCCACCACACCTAAAGCATTTTGTGCAGGTGGTGATGTGCGCAAATTGCGCCAACTGGTGATTAATCAGGAAGTTGATTCTGCGAACCAATTTTTCCAACAAGAATACGCGTTAGATTTACTACTCCATAGCTATGCTAAACCGATTGTAGTTTGGGGTGAAGGTTATGTCATGGGTGGTGGACTGGGCTTGTTTATGGCTGCACCATTCCGTCTGGTGACGCCTTATTCACGTTTGGCAATGCCAGAAATTAATATTGGATTATATCCCGATGTCGGGGCAAGTCGCTTTCTTGCAGATCGTGGGCAAATTGGTTTATTTACAGGATTAACGGGTTCGATCATGACTGCTGCAGGTGCTTTTAGCATAGGTTGGGCGACTCATATTTGTGAAGCGCAACGCGACAACGTTTTACAAGAAGTCGTGAGTATTGATTGGAATCATTATCCCGCAGGGGCATTCCGCGCCATTGATGACACTTTAAATAGTTTGCATCGCCCTGTTGCAGCTGGGCCGTTACAGAATTCGATTGACGTGATTCATAGCGTATGTCGTGGTCAGAGTTTTGAACATGACTATCAATCGATTATTGGATTGAACGACGCGAGTAGTGATTGGTTGCGCCAAGCCAGTGAAAATTTGCAAAAAGGTTCACCAAGTACCGCAGCTATTACATGGTTATTGTGGCAATGGGGCAAACAAGGCCATGCTTGGGATGAAGTGTTTGCATTAGAAGCGCAAATTTCAGATTGGAAAATCCGTCATCCAGATTTTATTGAAGGTGTGCGAGCGCGTTTGGTTGATAAAGATTTATCACCTGAATGGCTGTCTACTGATCAAATTACGCTTAAAAATATACTGGGAAATTGTCCACCAATCACCACTATCGATAGTTGGAATGCTTTATTAAAACAACATGAAATTATTGCTTAAAAGTCATGAATGCGGATTTCGTTCCTAACGATGAATACTGGATGCAGCTTGCCTATGAGCAAGCTGCATTAGCTGCCGCACAAGATGAAATTCCAGTTGGTGCGGTCATCGTAAGTCATGGCAAAGCAATTGGTATGGGCTTCAATGCACCGATCAAATTTTCAGACCCAACAGCGCATGCCGAAATTCAAGCTTTACGCTCAGCTTGTCAATCACTCAATAATTATCGTTTACCAGAAGATGCTACGCTATATGTGACGCTTGAGCCATGTACTATGTGCGTGGGTGCGCTTATTCATGCACGTATTCAACGCGTCGTTTTTGCAAGTTTAGAACCTAAATCTGGGTCACTTATTAGTGCTCGACAACTGCTTGAAAGTGGTTATTACAATCACAAGTTTGTTTTTGAGCAGGGTTGTATGCAGACTCAATGTTCGCAGCAATTGAGCGATTTTTTCAAACAAAGAAGAATAGAGAAGAAAAAGCCATTTATCCAAAACATCTTAAATGACTAAAAAAGACACGAAAGTTGTGGCACAATGCGCCTCCAAGATTTTCTAGACATCAAAGGGTAATGCAATGCGTAATGCGATTATCATAAAAAAAGAATTTAATGCACCGATTTCCGAAATTTTCGATTTACTATCGAAACATGCAACTTATAATCAAGCCTTTGCGCCTTTACAAGTGGTGCGAGTGAAAGACTCGACAGATCCGCAGCGTCCTGACGGTACTGGTTCAGTACGCCGAATTGGTTTTGGCCCAGTGAAACCATTGCAAGAAGAAATTACCTTATTACAAGAAAACAAGCGCATTGAATATAAAATTATTAAAAATCCTTTGGTAAAACACCATTTGGGACAAATTGATTTTAAAGAAATTACGCCGTTTATTACCTTGGTCACATATCAAATCGAATTCACTGCCAAAGTTCCTTTTGTTAGCCAATTAATTCTTGCAAATTTAAAAGCTGGAATTACACTTGGTTTTGAAAAAATAGCAAAATCGATTGTTTGATAAGAGATAGGAATGACGGTTCAAATTATTACGATAGACGGTCCAAGTGGTTCTGGTAAAGGAACACTTGCGGCAAAAATTGCAGCACATTATCAATATCATTTACTAGATTCTGGTGCGTTATATCGTTTACTTGGGCTGTCGCTATTTCAGCAGGGTATGCTCGATCAAATTGAATCAAATCTAGCACAATGCATCGACGTCGCTTTAAATCTCGATATTGTCTTTAAATCTGTGAATAATGCTACGCTCATTTATTTAAATGGCGTAGATGTTACTCAGGTCATTCGTACGGAACAGGTTGGAGAATATGCGTCTAAAGTAGCGGTGATCCCAGAATTACGTAACGCTTTATTTGAACGTCAACGCGCTTTTATTCAATCGCCAGGTTTAGTTGCAGATGGACGTGACATGGCAACGGCGATTTTCCCAGAAGCACAAGCTAAATTGTACCTCACTGCTTCAGCACAATCGCGTGCAGAGCGTCGGGTAAAACAGTTGCAGGGCATGGGTCTTGATGCTAAAATAGGCGACATTTTATTTAACATACAAGCACGAGATAAGCGAGATATGGAGCGTACAGTTGCTCCTCTCAAGCCAGCGGAAGATGCGTATATCATTGATAGCTCTGCGCTTGGTATTGATGAAGTCTTTCAACTCATGGTCGATTATATCGATAGTTGTATTGCTAAATAATTCTTAATTAACTCCAGTTGAAGCATTGCTTGATCAGATTTTTTGGACAATGTAACAACTTAACTAATCCGGCCTTGTCTGATCCAAGACCGCTGACTTTATCAGGTATATCATGACCGAATCTTTTGCAGCCCTCTTTGAACAAAGCGAATTAAACTTTAACGTTGAAAAGGGTGCAGTCATCCAAGGTACTGTTGTTAGTATCGATTCTGACTGGGTTACTGTTGACACTGGCCTTAAATCTGAAGGCGTTGTTGACCGTGCTGAATTTTTAAATGAACAACGTGAGCTTGAAGTTCAAGTTGGCGATACTGTTGACGTTGTAGTTGAAGCGCTTGACAACGGTATGGGTCAAACTGTTTTGTCACGTGAAAAAGCTAAACGTGCTGAAACTTGGACCAAACTTGAAAAAATCTTCGAAGATGGCGAAATCGTTACTGGTATTATTTCTGGTAAAGTTAAAGGCGGTTTCACCGTTGACATCGGTCCAGTTCGTGCGTTCTTACCAGGTTCTTTAGTTGATACACGTCCTATTCGTGATACAACTCACCTTGAAGGTAAAGAGTTAGAATTTAAAGTAATCAAACTTGATGCGAAACGTAACAACGTTGTTGTATCTCGTCGTGCCGTAATGGAAGCTGAATCTTCAGCTGACCGTGAAGCATTGCTTTCTCAACTTCAAGAAGATCAAACTGTTACTGGTACGATTAAAAATCTTACTGATTACGGTGCATTCGTTGATCTTGGCGGTATTGATGGTCTTCTACATATCACAGATATGGCTTGGAAACGTATCAAACACCCTTCAGAAGTGGTTGAAGTGGGTCAAGAAGTTACTGTTAAAGTTCTTAAATTCGACCGTGACCGTAACCGTGTATCTTTAGGTCTTAAGCAATTAGGCGAAGATCCTTGGTTAGCGATCATGAACCGTTACCCTAAAGGTTCTATCGTTAAAGCACGCGTAACTAACTTAACTGATTACGGTTGTTTTGCTGAAATCGCTGAAGGCGTTGAAGGTTTAGTACACGTTTCAGAAATGGATCACACGAACAAAAACATCCACCCATCTAAAGTTGTTCAGATTGGTGATGAAGTTGATGTTATGGTTCTTGAAGTTGATGAAGAACGTCGTCGTATTTCATTGGGTATCAAACAAACTCGTGCGAATCCATGGGAAGAGTTTGCTAAAGCAAATGATAAAGGCGAAAAAGTTTCTGGTACGATCAAGTCTATCACTGACTTCGGTATCTTCATTGGTTTGTCTGGCGGTATCGACGGTCTAGTACATTTGTCTGATATCTCTTGGAACGAACAAGGTGAAGAAGCAATCCGTCGTTACAAGAAAGGTGACACTGTTGAAGCGGTTATCTTATCTGTAGATGCTGAAGGCAACCGTATCAGTCTTGGTATCAAGCAACTTAACAACGATCCATTCAATGATTTCTTAGCTGCAAACGAACGCGGTGCTTTAGTTAAAGGCACGGTTACTGCAGTTGATGCGAAAGGTGCAACAGTTAAATTAGCTGATGACATCGAAGCAACGCTTAAAGCGTCTGAAATCAACCGTGATCGCGTTGAAGATGCAACTAAGTTCTTAGAAGTTGGTCAAGAAGTTGAAGCGAAAATCATCAACGTTGATCGTAAATCACGCGCTATCAACTTGTCGATCAAAGCGAAAGACGAAGCTGAAGAGAAAGAAGCAGTGAACACTGTACGTCAAGCTGCTGCAACACAAGCAGTTGACAGCAATGTGCCTAAGACACTTGGTGATTTAATCAAAGCTCAACAAAACAAGTAATTAGTTAAAAGGTACGTTTTTTGTAAAGAAGACGTACTTTTTACAAAAATACTGTAAACGGTAGCGTAGTATTGATGTACTGCGCTACCGTTTTGTATTTAAACAGGTTATTATAAAAAATATTAGAAGTAGCAAATAATTAAAGAGGTCATCAATGACGACTGAAGCACTTAATAAATCTGATTTAATTGAACGGATTGCAATTAAAAATCCACACTTGGTAGAACCATTGGTTGAAGATGCCGTCAAAATCATGATTGATCAAATGATTGAAGCGCTTTCGAGCGGTGATCGAATTGAGATTCGTGGTTTTGGAAGTTTTGCGCTTCATCATCGTGAGCCACGTTTAGGACGAAATCCTAAAACAGGAAAATCGGTTGATGTTGCAGCGAAAGCTGTTCCACATTTCAAGCCAGGTAAAGCATTACGAGATGCCGTAAACGAATCAGCTTAATCACAATTAATATAAATAAGAATTGAGGTGTTTATGCGTTATATACTCATTGCATTATTAATTGCAATTTTCGGTTATTCACTTGCTTTAGTGTTGCAGAACCCAACGGAATTACCAGTCGATTTACTATTTACTCAAGTTCCAGCGATGCGTTTAGGCTTGTTACTTTTGTTGACACTGGTATTAGGCGTGATTGTTGGTTTATTGTTAGGGGTTCAAGTTTTCCGAGTATTCCAAACCAATTGGGAAATTAAACGTTTACGTAAAGATATTGATTATCTACGTAAAGAGCAGATTCAGATTGCACAGCAAGCTGCGGCGCAAGTTGCTGCAAGTGCAAAGCACGAAAAAACCGTCTCAGATATTAGCTACCAAAATAAAAGCCCATTATAATATGGGTTTTATTTTGTCTGGGAAGTAAAGCTCTTGAGTATCATTGTTGCATTAGACGCAAAAAGTGAATATGACGCTCTAACAATTGTTGAGCAGCTTGATCCAACTTTATGCCGTGTCAAAGTAGGTAAAGAGCTTTTTACGCATGAAGGACCCTCTGTAGTTCAACAATTACAGCAAAAGGGCTTTGATGTTTTCCTCGATTTAAAATTCCATGATATCCCAAATACCACAGCCCAAGCAGTTTGCGCAGCGGCTGATTTAGGTGTATGGATGGTCAATGTTCATGCTTCTGGTGGACGTAAAATGATGGAAACTTGTGTAGAGCGTTTAAAGGCGGGAAATTATCAAACTCAACTGATTGCTGTGACCGTCTTAACCTCGATGGGTCAAGAAGACTTGCGTGATATAGGTTTAGATATTGAACCAGTTGAACAGGTCAAGCGTTTAGCGGCATTGACGCAGGAGTGTGGTTTAGATGGAGTAGTGTGCTCAGCGCAAGAAGCTAAAATTCTACGTGAGTTATTAGACGTGAATTTTGCATTGGTAACGCCAGGTATTCGACCGGAAGGTTCAAATGCTGATGATCAAAAACGTATTCTGACGCCGAAACAAGCCATGCTTGATGGTTCAACGCATTTGGTGATTGGACGTCCAATTACCAAAGCTGAAAATCCAACTGCAATGCTCAAGTCAATTTTGGCTTCTATCTAAATAAATCCACTTAAAATGCTAATCTAAGAAATAAAAAAAGCAGGTGATTGATCACCTGCTTTTTTATGTTAGAGGCTTAGCTCTAAGCTACATTTTGCTTGGTATGCGTCGCAACAGTGCTAATCAAATGATAATCCGTAAGTTTAGGCTTGCGTGTTTCTAACCAATATTTCCAGCTATAAGTTGGCCAAACCGAGAAATTTTTACCATCTTTAGTTTGATACCAACTGCTACAGCCGCCGGCCTGCCAAACGGTGCCTTGTAACTGATTTTGTATGCGTGTATTGAATTGCGCTTGAACATCAGCCTTAATTTCAACCGCCTGAGCACTGTTTTCTGCAACCGCTTGAATCAGCTGCATAATATAATTCACTTGTGATTCAATCATGAAAATCACTGAATTATGACCTAGCATGGTATTTGGACCGACTAATTGGAAGAGATTTGGGAAATCTTTGGTGCTGATCCCATAATAACTTTCTGCACCATCTTTCCAAGCTTGCTTGAGCTCAAGACCATTACGTCCGACACAATCAAAATGCTTTAAATAATTGCGAGGGTCTGTGACAAAGCCCGTACCATAAATCAAACAATCAATTTGGCGCGTCTGACCATCTTTGCAAATGATGCCATTTTCAGTGATTTCCTGAATCGCATCCGTTACTAGTTCAACATTTTTGCGATTGAACGTTGGAAAATATTTATTTGAAATCAGGATGCGTTTACAGCCCATCACAAAGTTCGGAGTGAGCTTTTGAGCTAGATTTTTATCTTTGACCTGAAAACGAATAAAAGCTTCAGCCAATTTTTGTCCATATTTCATCATTTGCGGTTGGACAATTGGAATGATGCGCGATTCATTGGTCCAATACAAACGACCACGATGAACTTGACGATACAATGGAGAAGATTTAAATAAGAACTTGCTCAACTGTGAATATTTGCGTTCATCACGTGGGATCACCCATGCAGCAGTACGTTGGAACACATAAAGTTGCGATACTTGTGGTGCAATTTCTGGAATATATTGGATCGCACTACCGCCTGTGCCAATAGAGGCAACCGATTTACCACTTAAATCGTAATTGTGATTCCACTGAGAAGAGTGGAACACTTGACCTTTAAATTTCTCAATGCCTTTGAGATGAGGGACTTGCGGAATATGTAACGGCCCAGAAGCGAAAATAACGTATTGTGCTTCAATAGAGGGTTGATCTTTAAAATCTAATACCCAAAGATTACGGTTTTCATCAAATTCAGCGCGGTTCACTTCATGGTTGAATTTGCAATAGTCTTTTAATTTATATTGTTCAGTAATATCCTGAATATAATCAAAAATTTCGTTTGATTCGGCATAGCGCTTTGACCAGTTGGTTTTCGGCGCAAATGAAAGAGAATACATATGCGATTGAACATCACAGGCTGCACCAGGATATTGATTCTCGCGCCAAGTCCCGCCTACATCACTGGCCTTTTCTAAAATGACAAAATCATTGTTTTGATTCTGTAAAAGTCGAATTGCCATCGCCAAACCACCAAAACCTGCACCAATAATTGCAACAGTGGTCTTTTGAACAGCATTATTTGGGACATTACGCATAGTTCATGCCTTAAACATAGAGTTTTGCGCAATTTTAAAGATTTTATAAAGATTAAATATGATCATACAGACAGGTAGTGTGATCATTTCGGCAATTATTTAAATCTGATTTTTGTGGTAAAAATTTAAGTACAGGCGGAAATTAA
Organism: Acinetobacter sp.; assembly: GCA_035426725.1. Lineage (GTDB taxonomy): Bacteria > Pseudomonadota > Gammaproteobacteria > Pseudomonadales > Moraxellaceae > Acinetobacter. Next base: position 14,455 of record DAOMAH010000004.1, on the reverse strand, counting down.
GTCCAAAAACTTTATGAAAATGTTTTTGAATGATTTTTCTATATTTAGTTTTTTTAAATATTTTCGTTATAAAATCTAAATTATTTTAGTAATTTAGCCGAAAATATTAGCAGAATAATTAAGCCTAAAATCTAATGTCATTGAACGCAATGTTCGCTATAATTTTGTCAATTGAAATTGTAATAACGCTCATGTCAAATTTACCACCAGATTCAACAAACACCATTTTTATTCCAACATCTCCTGCTGAACGTTATTCGCAAGCAATTGAGTCGGGGCAGTTTATGCCTGATGAAGCACAAGCTCAAGCAGTACAAGAGTTAGATCGAGTTTGGAAAGAATTATTCTCACGTTATAAAGCAACTAAAACGGTGTTTAATCGCTTTAGACGAGATACAACACCGAAAGGTGTTTATATGTGGGGTGGGGTGGGACGAGGTAAAACATGGTTAATGGATCAGTTTTACGAATCAATTCCATTTCGACGTAAAACACGGTTGCATTTTCATCATTTTATGCAGCAAGTTCATAAAGAATTAAATAAGCTTTCTGGGCAAAGAAATCCATTAGAGTTGGTTGCCGATCAAATTTATAAAAATGCAGTGGTGATTTGTTTTGATGAATTTTTTGTATCCAATGTGACGGATGCAATGATTTTGAGTGATTTATTTCAAAAATTATTCGAACGCGGTGTGACTTTGGTCGCAACTTCGAATATTGCGCCTGAAGGTTTATATAAAAATGGCATACATCGTGATCGGTTCTTACCAACTATTGAATTAGTCCAAAAAAATTGTGCAGTACTGAATGTAGATGCGGGCGTAGATTATCGGTTACGAGTTTTAAGACAAGCGCAATTATTCAAGCATCCATTAAATGATGAGGTTGGGTCATGGATGACCGAACGTTTCCAAGCGCTGACCCATACACAAACATTGTCGAATACGCCCATCATGATTAATAACCGTGTGGTTGAAACTTTGGGTCATACCGAAGATGTGTTGTGGTGTGAATTTTCAGAGTTATGTTTCAAACCTCGTAGTCCTGCAGATTTTATTGAAATTGCCAATATTTACAATACGGTTTTAGTCAGTAATATTCCGTATTTAACCGATTTTTTATCGGAAGGAACGCGACGTTTCATTTACTTGGTTGATGAATTTTATGATCGCGGCGTAAAGTTGATACTCACTTCTGAAGATTCCATTATTGAACTATATGAAGGGGAGCGATTGGCATTTGAAATTGAGCGCACACGTTCGCGGTTGTTAGAAATGCAATCGGATGATTATTTGCATTCTGAACATCGTCAAATTCAAGTGGCAAAATCATCCTAGATTTAAAACAGCATTCTTCGGAATGCTTTTTTATGCTTAGACTCATACTGTTATAGAAAAATGCTTACTATTTAGCATTGTGATATTACTATTCAGATGTGTATAAATCGGTATACTAGAAACCTTGTTAAAATGTTGGCACCATCAGGAAAGACAATGACTGTACGTATTCAAAAAGGCAAGTTAGCAATTGCTAAAGAACTTTATGATTTCATCGAAAATGAAGCTTTACCAGGTTCTGGTTTAGACAGTGATACTTATTGGAAAAACTTCGAGCAGGTCGTTGTCGATCTTAGCCCAAAAAATAAAGCCTTACTGGCAAAACGTGATGATATTCAAGCCAAGATTGATGAGTGGCATCGCAACAATAAATTTGAACTTAATGCGTATAAGGCATTTTTAACTGAAATTGGTTATTTAGTTCCAGAAGTTGCTGATTTCAATGTGACAACTGAAAATGTAGATGAAGAAATTGCGTTATTGGCTGGCCCACAGTTGGTTGTACCAGTACGTAATGCACGTTATTGCTTAAACGCAGCAAACGCGCGTTGGGGTTCATTATATGATGCACTTTATGGCACAGATGTCATCTCTGAAGAGAATGGTGCTGATAAAGGCAAAGGTTATAATCCAGTTCGTGGCGATCAAGTGATTGCATTTGCTAAAAACTTTTTAAACCAAACTTTCCCTTTAGCGCAAGGTTCACATGCAGATGCTACGCGCTATGCAATTGAAAATAACCGTTTAGTGGTTAGCTTGAAAGATGGTTCAACTAGCACATTAGCGCACGAAGCTCAATTTGTTGGTTTCAATGGTGAAGAAGCAAATCCAGTTGAGATCGTATTATTAAATAATGGCTTACACGCTATTATTGACATTGATGCGACAAGCCCAGTGGGTAAGACTGATGCCGCTGGCGTGAAAGATTTAACGCTTGAAGCTGCGGTTACGACCATTCAGGATTTAGAAGATTCTATTGCCGCGGTTGATGCAGAAGAAAAAGTAGAAGGCTACCGTAATTGGTTAGGCTTGATGAAAGGTGATTTGCAAGAATCGATCGAGAAAAATGGTAAAAACGTTACTCGTACATTAAGCAAAGACCGTATCATCAAAAACCTTATTGGTGGAACGACAACTTTACATGGTCGTTCACTCATGTTACTTCGTAATGTCGGTCATTTAATGACAAATCCAGCCGTACTTGTAGATGGTCAAGAAATCTACGAAGGTATTATGGATGCTTTAGTAACTCCACTACTTACAGTGGCAGATATTCGTGGTGAAAACGAAAACAAAAACTCTCGTAAAGGATCAATGTACATCGTTAAACCTAAAATGCATGGTCCTGAAGAAGTAGCATTTGCGGTTGAGTTATTTGAGCGCGCTGAACAAGCACTTGGTTTGCCTGCTAAAACGCTTAAAATCGGGATTATGGACGAAGAACGTCGTACTTCTGTGAATTTGAAAAACTGTATCGCTGCTGCGAAAGATCGTACTATTTTCATCAACACAGGCTTTATGGATCGTACGGGTGATGAAATTCATACGTCTATGGAAGCAGCACCAATGGTGCGTAAAGATGCTGTAAAAACACAGAAATGGATTGCATCTTACGAAAACCGTAATGTTGCGATTGGTTTGGCGTGTGGTTTACAGGGTAAGGCGCAAATTGGTAAAGGTATGTGGCCAAAACCTGACAGCATGAAAGATATGTTGGCGACTAAGACAGCACATCCGAATGCAGGTGCAACTTGTGCATGGGTTCCATCTCCAACAGGTGCTGTGCTTCATGCGATGCACTACCACCAAATCAATGTAAAAGCACGTCAAGATCAATTGGCAAATGAAACAATGTTGTCTTTAGATGACTTGTTAACACCGCCATTTGCTTCTGAAACAAACTGGTCTGCTGAAGAATTGAATAACGAGCTTGAAAATAACTGTCAAGGTATCTTGGGTTATGTAGTTCGTTGGGTTGACTTAGGTGTAGGTTGTTCTAAGGTTCTAGATATTAACAACGTAGGTTTAATGGAAGATCGTGCAACCTTACGTATTTCTTCACAACACGTTGCGAACTGGTTGCGTCATGGCATCGTAACGCGTGCTCAAGTTGAAGAAGTGTTGAAGCGTATGGCTGTGATTGTAGATCAGCAAAATGCCAATGATCCACTTTATACACCAATGGGACCAAACTTTGATGGTATTGCGTTCCAAGCAGCGGCTGACTTGATCTTTAAAGGCGCAGAGCAACCATCTGGTTATACAGAGCCATTGTTACATGCTGCACGTTTAAAACTTAAAGGTTATACAGGTGACTAATTTCGATTAGTTTCTTGAATTTAAAAAGACCTTTCAATTTTGAAAGGTCTTTTTTTGATAAAAATATGATGAGATTAGAAATTTAGCAACAGAAGGAAAGTTAGATGGTTCAAGCAGCAGAAGTCAAAAATGATATGGATACATCCTCTTGATGTCCTCGGTGCAGAGAAGCCCTACATTCTTATTGTTGAGCCTTGGGCATCTCAATATGAAATTCATCCAAAAGATCAATGCGTTGTTCTTATAAAGCATTCGTCTCAATCTGCTCGAATTGGTGTTGAGCTGAATTATGGAAACGTATTTTGAAGTAGTGTTATGTTTGAAAAAACGTATCCAAACTGGATTACGAGTTTGGATACGGAAAAGGAAAATCTATGAAAATAAAAAAGTCATAATTTGAGTTCACTTTCAATTAGTGGCCATAGTTTTTGGTGTGACTTCTTAAACATCAGCATATGCCCAATGTATTTATAACCATGTTGTTGCGGATTGATTTCGACAAATTTTGTTGGTGCATTCGGGTACAAGCGTAGCAAATCTTTAACATTGGCTTCAGTAGCAATCTCATCATCTGTTGCCCAGAAAGAGGTAATAGGGCATTTAATTTGTTGGTGGTAATCATCAAAAATAGTTTTACCAATGGTATTCATGACATAACCAGGCTTGCTACAAAATTCAGCCCATTGTTTCGCTACATTTTTAGGTAAATTTTCACCCATTCCAATAAATTGAGTTGCGCCATAGCCTTTGAAAAGGCTCGAAACGGGGAAAATGACATTAAACATAATTGGTGCGAGAAGTTTTGTTTTACCTTTCAGGCCTTTGATATGACCAGTAGAGCCTGCTATCGCAATGACTTTTGCCACTTTTTGGTAATTTGGGTTAATTCCGAGCAATTGCCCGCCTGCACTGTGCCCTATCAGAATGACCTTTTTAGCTTGGGTCTTTTCTAATAATGTATCAACGGCAGCAGGAATATCTAATATCCCCCAATCATTAATGCTGGCAGTTGAGTCTTTAAGTTCACCATGTAGCGATTCGCCAATCCCGCGAAAATCAAAACTTAAAACGCTATAACCTTGCTGATTTAGCCACTCAGCAAAAGCGTGATAAAAAACTTTGGTAATGCCTGTCGCAGGACAAATTAAAATAGGATATTGCTTACTGTTGTCAGACGCGGGATAAAACTGAGCAGCAAGTTTGTAGCCATCTTTACAGTTAATCCAAAGCGTTTCAAAAGAATTCATGGGAGAGACTCATGTGATTTCATACTTCCACTCTACACAAGTTCTAAAATGGAACCCGATTAAAAAATGACTTTAAAGGTTAAACTTAGGTAATATGCATGACAACAGAGCCATTGTTTCTTTTGGAAAATCAGATGTTAGTTTTAAATATCGCAACACAATTCGCGATTGTGTTTAGTGGATTTTTTCTTTGGGTTGGGATGCTAACGGGTGTGTGGAAGTATTACCAAATTAGACACAGCGAACTCGCACGTGCTCATTATTACGTTGATATCGCGCATCGAAGTAGTTTGTTATATGCAGCAGCCAGCTTAATTTTAGCAGTCTTAGCAAGTTTCACAATTTTGCCTGATATGGTTGTTCTTGTTTGTGTGATTGCAAATTTATTGTTTTTTGCGATGTCGGTCTTAATTTATACTATTCATGGCATGCTTAAAGATACAACCAATCAATTTAAACAACCGCATCAGTTAGGTCGTTTTACGCTTCCGACTTGGTGTATGAGTCTAATGATGTTGAGTTTGATTATTGTGGAACTTGGTGCGACCACTATTTTGATGTTAGGAACAATATTCAAATTTTTAACTTAAAAACTCATCTAAGAAATAAAGAAGGATGATCACTCATCCTTTTTCTCTGAAGATTTGTTTTGGCAGTCTGCGCTAAGCTGTCGAAATTTTTGATCAATCATTCCCCAAGCACTAAAAGCGATCGAAACAATCAAGGCATAGGCAAAATATTCAGGTTTTAGATTCCCTTTAATCAAGCCTTGAAAGAGTAAAGTGGCAATTAATGCAAGCGCTGTAACTGCATAAGCAATCGTATCGTTTGCTTTAAGAGTGTTAATGAAGATTCGTTTGTTGAAATGTATTGATAACATCTCCATCCCTCCTTTTTCATGATGAAAAAATTAAGTGTTTTTAAGTTGGATTTAGAGTTTTACTGCCAATTGCTGTGTATTTCAATAGATCTATTGCATATTTTGTAAATAAATCTTTATGTCTAAAATTATGATCGGCTTAGATTATTTTCTTTTTTAATAATAACCATTTTTAGTCGGAATAAATGATGATTGTTTCACATTTTAATAAATTAATGATAAGTCTTGGTTGCTATAATGATTTTGATCTTAAATTGATTGATGTTTTGCGCATGTGAGCGTAAAAATATTGGAATACTAAAAGTACGAGCAGCATTTTTTCAGCGCTCATAAACTGGCTTAGGAATTAAGGAATATCTTGAATGAGAGCTTCGACAGTCACGATCAAATCTGAACAAGATATTGAAAAACTTAGAATCTCTGGGCGTTTGGCTGCACAAGTATTGGAAATGATTGGAGAACATGTTCAAGCGGGTGTTTCAACCGAATATTTAGATGATCTCTGCAATGATTATATTGTGAATACTTTACAAGTCATTCCTGCAAATGTGGGTTATCACGGTTTTACCAAAACCACTTGTATTTCTGTTAATGAAGAAGTCTGCCATGGAATTCCATCGTCACAAAAGATTCTGCAAGACGGCGACATTTTGAATATTGATGTTGCCGTAATTAAAGATGGTTATTTTGGTGACACCAGTCGTATGTACTATGTAGGTGAAGTGAGTCCTGCTGCGAAAAAATTAGTCGAAACAACTTACGAAGCGATGTTAGCCGGTATTCATACTGTCAAACCTGGTGCAACTTTGGGTGATATTGGCCATGCGATTCAATCTGTTGCTCAGAGCAACGGTTACACGATTGTTCGTGAATATTGCGGTCATGGCATCGGGCGGATTTACCATGAACAGCCGAATATCTTGCATTATGGTCAAAAGGGTCAGGGCATGACTTTGAAAAAAGGTATGGTGTTTACCATAGAACCAATGATCAATGCGGGTAAAGCCGCGATCAAAGAGTTGAATGACGGATGGACAGTGGTCACGCAGGATAAATCGCTCTCTGCACAATGGGAGCATATGGTTGTGGTCACCGATGATGGTTTTGAATTATTAACGCCATGGCCAAATGGTACGGGCAGTTATCCAAGCGTTTAAATATCTAAACTTAATCTTTTAATAGCGTGTTGGATTGGTTTAATTGCGATCTGTAAGTTGTTCCACAAGGTAATCAATAAACACACGGACAGCAGGCAATAAACCTCTACGAGATGGGTAGACGGCATGGAAAATACCATGTGGTGCAGTCCATTCAGGTAAAACTTTTACCAGTTGTCCTGACTGAGCAAAGTCTTGGGCAATTGTGTCGGGCAGAAGGGCAATTCCGCAGTTCTGACTTGCCAACTCTGCTAGCATCAATAAGTTCGATCCCATAATCACAGGATTAATTTTGATTTTTTTCTGCTGCTTTTCTGGGCCAAACAGTAAGAAATGCTGATCGAGATGATCTTCAGCCATGCTAATAATTCGATGTTCAGTTAATTGCTCAGGTGTTTTTAAATCACCGTATTCATTTAAATAAGCCTGACTAGCAAAAAGGCGTTGTTCAATTGCCGCAAATTGGCGCAAGATCAAATTCGGATCATCATCTAATTTAGAACGGACACGTAAAGCAATATCAAACCCTTCATTAATGACATCAACCCGACGATTGGTCACCATTAATTGAACACGGACTTCGGGATATTTTTTTAAGAATGCAGGTAAAATTTTCGCCATTTGATTTTGTGCAATATCCACAGGAATACTGACTTTAATCACACCGCGTGGTTGGCTGCTTAAATGATTCACCACATCATGCGCCGCTTGTGCAGCATTCATCATGACTTGCGCATGGCGATAGACATCCATACCAATATCAGTCACCGCAAAGTGGCGAGAACTACGCTGAATAAGACGGACACCCAGTTCTTCTTCCAGATTATAGACTCGACGACTCAGCTTTGATTTTGGAATTTCAGTTGCGCGTTCAGCCGCACTAAAACCACCATGTTCAACCACAAGCGCAAAACAATAAAAATCATCTAAGTCGGTCATCGTTATATAATTCCATTTCTGCAACATTTGTTATTTTATCTGTATATTGTTGCAAAAATAAATAATAAAGATTAGTTTTTTGTGAAGGATGAATCGTTTTATAATTATAAAAATTTTTTGACCATTTTTTTATGTCTTATCAACTCATTGAAATTACAGATGCAACAGCAAATATTGACTGTCCTTATTGCCAACAAAGCGTTGTGGATTGGACACAAGAGCAATATATTCAACCTTGTGAGCACACATTATTTATTGCGATGGATTTAGGGTTTGAATTTGTGGCAGACCGTTTTGAAGATGCGATGACCCAATCGGTTGACGAAATTCACGAAGATCCAAATATGAATATATTTGCGAGTGTGACGGAAACCAATTATCCAGATATGCAAATTTTAAAAGCTGATTTGGGTGTAGAAGGGCTGTTTCGCTATATTGGTTTAAGTCAGAGCTAAGTTTCATTCAAATAAAAAAGCCAATCATTTGATTGGCTTTATGTTTAACGCTTAAGCTTCAGGCGCTGGGCTATGCTGTTCAACTAATGGCTTTAATTCACCATTTTGGAACATTTCCAGCATAATATCGCTACCGCCAACTAATTCGCCATTGATCCAAAGTTGTGGGAACGTTGGCCAGTTTGCAATTTGCGGTAAAGTAGTACGAATATCCTGATTTTCCAAGATATTGACATAAGCAAATGGACGACCAATTTGGCTTAATGCTTCAACAGCACGTGCAGAAAAACCACATTGTGGAAATTGTGGCGTACCTTTCATATAAAGTAAAACTGGGTGTTTCGCAATTTGATCACGAATTAACGCTACGGTATCACGCGCTTGTTCCGTCATAGATAAATCCTCAACTAATCTGTGTGCATTATATACCGAAATAAATCGCTTGGCGGAGGATTGCTCAAGATTTTCTTGTATAAATATGCGTTTACCCTTTTAATCTGCGCAAGTTTTTGTTTATATAACTTTTCACTTTAAATATTCATTAATTGAGTTTGCTATGACGAATATTACTCTTGCTCCTGTGCAACCTGATCAACCTTCACATCTTATGGCAACGTATGCTCGCCAAACGATCAGTTTTGTGCGCGGACGAGGGGCGTATTTATACACTGAGGATGGTACGGAATATTTAGATGCCTTAACGGGTATTGCGGTGTGTGGATTAGGTCATGCACATCCTGTGATTGCAGCAGCAATAGCCGAACAAGCTGCGACATTGGTGCATACCAGTAATATTTATGAAATTCCTTGGCAAACTGCTGCTGCACAAAAGTTAGCAGAAGTGTCTGGAATGGAAGAAATTTTTTTCTCAAATAGTGGTGCGGAATCTAATGAAGGTGCAATTAAAATTGCACGTAAGTTTGGTTCACAACAAGGCATTGCGATGCCTAAAATAATTGTGGCAGACCAATCTTTTCATGGTCGTACTTTAGCCACGCTATCCGCGACGGGGAATAAAAAAGTTCAAGAAGGTTTTGCGCCATTGGTCGATGGTTTTATTCGCGTGCCATTTGGTGATATCGAAGCCATTCAAGAAGCAGCAATTAATCATCCTGATATTGTGGCAATTTTGATTGAACCGATTCAAGGCGAGGGTGGTGTGAATACTGCACCGCAAGGTTTTAGCTATTTGGAGGAAGTTCGTGCCCTATGTAATCAACATAACTGGTTGATGATGTTAGATGAAATCCAAACGGGTAATGGTCGTACAGGTAAATATTTTGCTTATCAACATACCAATATTATTCCAGATGTGATGACGACTGCTAAAGGTTTAGGCAATGGTTTTCCTGTCGGCGCAGTGATGACACAAGGCAAAGCAGTTGGGATATTAGGCGCGGGAAGTCATGGTTCTACTTATGGCGGAACTGTCTTGGGTTCACGTGTGGTTTATACCGTGCTTGATACTTTGCAAAAAGAAAATGCTGTGGAAAATGCTGCGCAGATTGGATCTTATATTGTTGAGCAGTTACGCACGCAGTTGGTGAATGAAAATGTAAAAGTTCGTGGTTTTGGTATGATGATTGGCGTGCAATTACCGAAAGATTGTACTGAATTGGTAGCTATCGCACGTGATCAATATCATTTGATTATCAATGTTACAGCAGGTTCAGTAGTTCGTTTATTACCGCCGTTGAACATGACACAAGATCAAGCAGATGAGTTATTAAAACGACTTGTTCCTGCGATTCAGAACTTTTTAAAAGCATAATTTAACGTTGAAAAAAAGGGCAATCAATTTGCCCTTTTTTAATGTGTTCAGATTTTTAACCCGAAATATATTGTTGCAGCTGTTGAATCAGGACACGTTGATCATCCATTGCGGCTTTGACCAAATCGCCAATTGAAATAAATCCAACTAATTTTTCTTTTTCGAGAACTGGTAAGTGACGTAAATGACGATCGGTCATCAGCCCTAAACATTCTTCGACCGTATGATTCAAACCTACAGAAATGACTTTCGCAGTCATAATGTCGGCAACAAGGGTACTATTCGATGAACGTTCCATTAAGGCGATTTTACGCGTGTAATCACGCTCAGAAAAAATACCAACTACTTTCTCATCTACGGCGACAACCAATGCGCCGACACCTTTGTCTGCCATTATTTTGATTGCTTCAAGTACAGTGTCATTTGGCGAAATCGTAAAAACAGATTGTACGGCTTTATTTTTAATTACTTGAGCAACGCTAGTCATGGTTTTTGCACCTATGTTGTTTTGTCGTTTTCACTTAACTTAACGGTATTTTTTTTAATTGAAAAGCCCTAATTGATTCAGAATCATGACTTTTATTGAAAATATGTAGAAAGTCAGTCTGTTAAATCTATCTAGCTGATTAAACGATTACTTTTGCTGAATGTTGCGTAAAGAAAAAATGCTGCATTTGTTGCGTCGAGAGTTTAAATTTACGCTGAGATGAATTGAACAAAGCAGGCTCAACCTGTAAACGTGTGAGTGTCGGTAGCAAAGCGTCATGAAAATCTTTAGGCGTGATTTTACGTGGCGTGTAATGTTTCCAGTGTGCTTTTGCGTACCGATGCGCTTGAACGCCATTGAGCCAAAAAGGAAAAACGAGACCATCTTGATCAGATTTTATTGCCCAACCGTCATGGTACAAACCCCAAAGAACACCGCAATACATCATAGTTTTTAGAATTGAAATTTTAATCATCAATTCAGGTGAGACGGGTTGAAAATGGTTGAAGCGATACATGTGAATTCTTGAATTTGATAAAGAATGGGCGGAATTATAGAAAAATTAGATGTCATTTCTGTTTAAAAAAATCATGAAAATCGTAAACAAATATTTTAGTCAGCCGTCATTGTCGAATTGATGGTCATAGCAAAGAACTTTAAGATTGTAATAAGTTTTATGTAGGCATTAAAAAACGCCACCTGAGCAAGATAAAGCGATTAAAGCTTTAGCGTAGCGCAAGAAAGAAAGTGGAGACAATCATTGTAATATGTTTTATGCAGGGATTAAAAAACGCCACCTGAGCAAGATAAAGCGACTAAAGCTTTAGCGTAGCGCAAGAAAAATAGTGGAGATAATCAGTGTAATAAGTTTTATGCAGGGATTAAAAAACGCCACCTCAGTGACGTTTTATTAAGCTTGTAGGGTTGCCATCTTTTGCCAATACTGGGCTTTCAATGAATCACGTTCGACTCGAAAACCTTGAAAATATAACTCTGCTAAAAATAACGCCGCTTTACCGTGACCTGCCTGAGCGACTTGCTCAAGTTCTTTCACTGCATCTTGGAAATTCTTTTGTGATTGAATTGTATTCACTGCATTTGCATAAAGACATTCTAATTCATGGTGCGTAAAGTGTTGAATCATATATAACTCCTTATTTTAATTATGATTACCGCAAACTCTATTCAAAGGGTACTTTGCTTTGAATTTTATCTACTTTAACTTTGAATTGTGACGCCATTATGACAAAACTACTTGAAATGTCAAATATTGATCAGTGCAATTCATATATATCAGCTTACACGATTAAACATTTTCAACAAATAATTTTGAGTAAAATCAAAAGGAGAATAATAGAAAAGGAGAATAACATGACAAGTATCATTGATGGTTTGAGCTTTGATAGTCCGCCTGCGGAAAATCAAATTATTGCTTTAGCGCATCATCATCGAAAATTATTAGATGAAGCGGTGTTTCATCAAGAAATTCATCTAGGGGATTACTGTTTAGCTCAACGCAAACGCGTTTCTGATTATGCAGTACATTTAGCACCTGATCAAAAAGACCGCTTTTACCGTATTTATAATGGAGAATTGCAACGGATCGCTGATGACGATGATTTGCATCCTGCGGATGCTGAAAGTGGTGTCGGGATGTTTGCCATCACAATCGTGCTAATCATTATCGCGTTTATTCTCTATTTTGCTTTTGTACATACCTTAATTTACTAAAATCTATATCTAAACCCAATAAGTCATTTTTGAATGGCTTATTGGCAATTTAACTTGTTCTTGAAAGCGCAGAAACATACACTACTTCTTCTAAAAAGGAGTTTATGTTGTCTAAATTTTTAAAAGAAAGAATCAAGCTGTCGAACCTAAAAGCCACGTTGGATCAAGCTTTTTATGGGTTGATGGGTGTTGTTCTTTTGATAATTTTGATCTTCGCCTATATTGCATCGCACCGACCGCTTAGCTTCGCGCAATATCAAAAAATTCAGACTTTCTCGCAGCAAGCCAGCCACCCTAAAACACAACATTTAGCGTATGAAGTGTTATCTCATAATCCAATTTACCGTAAAGATTATTTAAAACTTTTGCGTGCCTATCAGTTTGAGTCAAGACGAATTAAAGAATATCCAGCCATGGGGCAGGAAGATGAATAGATTCTGCTCAATCCAATATCTGCCAATCATTCGCTGGTTTGTTTGAGAAAAACACAGTTAAATTTGTGGTAGACTTTCTTTCATTTTAAACGCTGATTTTTTCTCAAGGAATTGATATGCAACAGCCATCGAATATGCAAAATAAATTCTTGATAGATGCTGATATCGGCGATGATGACGTCACATTACCAAGTTTACCTGCTATCGATGTGCCAATTATTGAGCCTGTAAATGCCGTATTAGAGACAGCGTCAAATTCAACTACTGAAACACTTGAGCTGGAAAGTACGGAACAAGAGCAGCAAGGTGGTTTTTTTGGAAGAATGAAAGACGGTTTAACCAAAACACGTCGGAGTTTTACCGATGGTATGGTGAATATTCTTATCGGTGGAAAAGAAATTGACGATGAATTATTAGAAGAAGTTGAAGAACAATTATTAATTGCGGATATTGGTGTAGATGCGACCAAAACGATTATTGCAAATTTGACTGAAAGAACAGCACGTGGCGATTTAATCTATTCTCATGCCTTGTATAAAGCTTTGCAGGAAGAATTAGTGGCGTTGCTTGCACCACGGGTGAAACCTTTACATATTGATCCGAACAAATCACCTTTTGTAATTCTCATGGTTGGTGTGAATGGCGTAGGGAAAACTACCACGATTGGTAAATTAGCCAAGCGTTTGCAAGGCGAAGGCAAAAAAGTCATGTTGGCGGCAGGAGATACTTTCCGTGCAGCAGCAACGGAACAATTACAAATTTGGGGTGAGCGCAATGAAATCCCAGTGGTGGCGCAAGGGCATGGCGCAGACAGTGCTTCTGTGATTTTTGATGCTTTTGAGAGTGCTCGTGCCAAAGGCATTGATGTTTTAATTGCAGATACTGCTGGACGTTTGCAAAACAAAGCGCATTTGATGGAAGAATTGAAAAAAGTTAAACGTGTGATGCAAAAAATTGATGCCACAGCTCCGCATGAAATTATGCTGATTGTCGATGCTGGTACAGGTCAAAATGCCATCAACCAAGTTCAACTCTTTGATGAGGCTGTTGGTTTAACAGGTATTACCATTACCAAATTGGACGGTACAGCGAAAGGTGGTGTGTTGTTTAATATTGCAAGCCGTACCCATGTGCCAATTCGTTATATTGGCGTAGGTGAAAAGATTGATGACTTACGTCCATTCTCTGCAAAATCATTTGTTGCTGCGTTGTTTGAAACAGAAAAGTAATAGTTTGATGCGATTTAAATAATATTGGAAAGAGGTTGTAATGACCTCTTTTTTAATAGAAAAAGGTAAAACAATAAAAAGAGTTTAAGCGGAAATGTCATTAGATAAAGAGCAAGCGAATCGTTTAGCTGATCAAATTATGGAAGACGCTAAGCGAGAAAGTATTGCTAGGCTAAATAAGGAAAAAGTTCGAATTTCATTGATTTATCGTCATACCAAATTAATGAAATTACAGCCTTATCAACAAGCCGATGTGTTAAGAAAAGCAAGAGAAAAGGCATTGGAACATCCATTAATCCAAAAGGCGTGGTATTTCTATAGTTTTTTCGGCTTCCATTTTTTATTTATGTCGTAAAAACATCACATCTGACCTCAAATTTTGATATTTATCTGACAATGTTACTTTCTTCGTTTTTAACAGGGCGGTCTCTAAGTTGAAGTGCAACACCTAAAGAATTAAGGTGTTGCC
>DAOMAH010000003.1:0-23955 GCA_035426725.1 Acinetobacter sp. | reverse complement strand
AGGTTATTCAATTACACAACGCTGTTGCACTTCAATCTTGAGACCGCCCAGTATTTGAATTATGGCGAGCCTATTTGGTATACAAGTATGTTAAAGAGATACTGATTCAGTATCCTATTTTTAATGAGTGAAAAATACATAATTCAATGTGTTTCAAAAATGAAACGATCTGTCGTATTTTTCAGTCTATTTTTAAAAAGTATGGCGTTATACACTTCTTTCAATCCAAAGATAACACCCAAAAGGGTACAGGTAGGAATAACAATGAGTAACTTTCTAAAGCATATTAAAACACGTCGTACCATTTACGCGATTGGCAAAAACCTTTCAGTTGACCAAGGCACAATAGAACAAACAATTCGTGAAGCGGTAAAACACAGTCCATCATCTTTTAACTCACAAACTTCGCGTGTTGTAACGTTATACGGTGCATCGCACACTAAATTTTGGGAAATCGTAAGAGAAACTTTACGTAAAATGGTTCCTGCTGAAGCGTTTGCCAATACTAGTGCAAAAATTGATAGTTTTTCTGCAGGTTTTGGAACAGCGTTATTCTATGAAGATCAAGCTGTAGTAAAAAATTTACAAGAGCAATTTGCTTTGTATGCAGATAATTTTCCTGTTTGGTCTGAACATTCAAGTGCGATTGCACAGTTTGCGACATGGACAGCATTGGCTGAAATAGGTATTGGTGCATCTTTACAACACTATAATCCAATAGTAGATGGTGAGGTGGTTGAAACTTTTGATATTCCTTCAAACTGGAAACTTCGTGCACAGTTGGTTTTTGGTTCTATTGAAGCAGAAGCGGGCGAAAAAACCTTTATGGATGATGCTGAACGTTTCAAAACTTTCAACTAAATTCATATCAGCCGCATTTCAGAGAGCACGTTAAAGTGCTCTTTTTTATTGCTCAAATCACACTATCAGCAAAAAAGTATTGTAATAATCTTTTATTTTTAGCATTAAAATGAATGTTCTTATCTAAAAAAAGCCAATGGATAGGAATAGACAGGTTATTTTATTGTCATAAAATAGTCATAATTTCGTAGCATAGTGCATACGATTCCATCCTTTGTATATATCGAGAAGCGTTCATGTCTTTAAAAGTTGGTGTTGCTGCTTTGGGTTTATTATTCAGTAGTTCAGTTTTTTCAGCGGTTACGCTTACTGCGCCTGAAGAAATTGTGATTCTTGCTGTAAATGGTCAAGAAGTGAATACGGGACTGGTTCCTTCAACGAAAAAAGATTATAAGGTTGATGCTGGAAACTTAACTGTAAACGTGCGTTATCGTGAATATTTTGATCATTTAAATGGTGAGCACGACATCGTTAAATCAGGGGTGGTTACCATCCAAACGGCAAATCTTCAAGATAATCAGACTTATCGTTTGTCTTTGATTGATGCGCCAAAGAATTTTGAAGCTGCTAAAAAATACGCAGACCAACCAACAGTCGCTTTATATGATCAAAATAAGCAACTCGTGGTTCAGCAAACTGGTGCGAATAATGAAGCACAACCGTGGTTTTCAGGCAGTAACTTAATAAGTCGTACTTTGGATTTAACGCAAAAGAATAAAAACAATGTGGTCAATCAACCTGCTGCTGTTTACGCTGCGAATGCCGTTGTACCCGTGACTTCAACAGTAAATAGCGGAAGTGCAGTAACAGCAGATCAGCAATTGGTTGAGTTGTGGCAAAAAGCGTCTAAGGCTGAACGCCAAAAATTCATGGCGTGGTTGGCAGGTCAAACGAATTAATTTTTTTATCTAATTTATCCGATTCTTTAAAGAGCCGATGTTATCATCGGCTTTTTATGGTTTGAATAAAAATAGAAATGACTTTCAATATTAGACGATTACAACATCATGATTTAGATGAGGTTGTTAAGTTAGTCAACGTAGCCTATAGAACGCAATCAGCGCGAGCTTGGACGACAGAACATGCATTTGTCGAAGGTCAACGAATTAGTAAAAATCAGTTAAAGAAGATGTTACAAGAGTCTTATTTTGAGTTGTTTGTCGGTGAGTTTGAGTCGAACCAGCCAATTGCGTGTATTGGATTAAGCAATCAGAAAAATAGTGTCGAGATAGGCACGTTTGCTATTCATCCCAATTTTCAAAATTTTGGTTATGGGCGAAAAATGCTAGATTTTGCAGAAGTGCATATTTTGAAAAATCATACAGCAGTTACAGAAATATTGATGTATGTTTTGGATATAAGAACCGAGCTGACGGCATATTATCAGCGTCGAGGTTATACGCTTACAGGTGGAGCAGCGCCTTATCCAATCAGCGCAGATGTTGGAAAACCTTTGGTTTCTGTTCAATTACTTGAAATGAATAAAATTATAAGAAAATAGATTCAACTTAAATCTTAGAGGCTAACTTTAATCCCCTAAGGTAAATAAGTGGTTGGAAACCAATACTTTTTTGGCAATGTAGTAAGATTCTGCGGTCTTTTTAGTTAGAAGAACTTGCGCCTGTAATTCCAGTTCACCGTATTCTGGCTCAACTTGTACATAATGTAATTGACCAAACTCATCACGAACGCGGGCCTGTGCGGAAAAACCAGGACGTGCTACACCCGTCGAAACTGTGGCCAAACGTCCAACCAAACTGGTAGGAGAGTGCGAAACTTTTGGTTTAATCACTTGGTCTAAGCAATGAATCATAAAGACAGTAAAAAAGATGTCGATGACCAAAGCAGGAATCAGCAAATAATAAGGTGAGACAAAATAATGCTGCATCGCAAAAAAAGACAGTTCAAGCAAATAGCCGGCAAAACTAAAATTGATCAACAAAAAAACCACGATCAAATATTTTGAAAATTTAACATCTAATAAAGGCGAATTTAATAACCAATCGGGTGTCATTCTTTGCAAAAAATGACTCGGGCGGTAACCAAGGAAAATACCAATGGTTTCTGCGAGGCTGAGTAAAATCAAAGCGACTACGCTCATATGAAAGGGCATAAGGTAGTAGTTTAAAAAAAACTCAGTCATGGCAGAATTCATCAATTCAGTCCTAATCTACAATATAAATACCACCATCGGAATGGACTTCCAAATTTACTTTTTCTAAAGAGTCACCCAAGCATGGGCCAGATACACATTCACCTGTTTCAACAGAAAATAACGCACCGTGAGTTGAACATTGAATATATTCGCGGTCTTGGTCTAAAAACTGGTTTTCTAAATACTCAAGTTCAGTTTGAAGATGCGGACAAACATTTTGATATGCATAAAAACAACCATCTCTTTGGGTAATAAAAATGGTTGTACCTTTTAAGGTATCGAATGCACGCGATTCACGTTCCAAGACCTCTTCAGTCATGCAAATTTTTTCCATCTTATGCACATTCCTGTTGGGTATTTTTGAATTGTTCAAATAATTCAGCATAACGCGCTACGCTTAAACGAGGCCCGAATTGTGCAACCACTTCACTCGAAATTAAAATCGCCAATTGCGCCGCTGTTTCTAGGCTCAAACCAGCATTGAGGGCATATAAAAAAGCACCCGCAAAAGCATCGCCTGCACCATTGGTATCTACGGCTGTAACGACACGACCTTCCACATCAAATTTTTGCGTAGCTTCGATAATGACAGCACCTTGTGCGCCTTTTGTAATGACAATGTGTTGATTTTTCTGTTTGAGAACTTGAATTGCATCATCCAGTGAGTCTGAATTGGTGAACATGAGGGCTTCTTGTTCATTACAGAATAGTAAATCGACACCATCATCAAGAAGTTCTTCTAAGCCTTGGCGTGCATATTGCACCATTGCAGGGTCAGACAAGGATAAGGCAATTTTAACGCCGTGCGATTTGGCAATTTCACGTGCTTGTTTAACCGCTAAGCGAGCTGTATCACTTGTTGATAGATAGCCTTCAATGTAAAGCCATTTCGCTGTCTTTAAGCCATCGAAGTCGATATGTTCTGCCGAAAGTTCAGCAGTAATGCCTAAATAAGTATGCATGGTGCGTTCTGAATCTGGGCTGATCAGTACCATACAAGTACCTGTGACACCTTCGCTAATTGAACGATCTGTGGTTTGAATGCTGGCTTCATTTAAACCATTGAGATAAATGCTACCAAGTTCATCATTTCCTACGCGGCAGCCATAAAAGGCAGTTCCACCCAATGCACTAAAGGCAACGGTGGTATTTGCAGCAGAACCACCACTGGCTTGACCCTTGTAAGCTTGTGTGTCTTGTAATTTTTGATATAACGCAGCTTGAGTCGCTGCATCAGTCAACTGCATCGTGCCTTTTTGCAAAGCTTGTTCTGTTAAAAACTCATTCGAGACTTTAAATTCTTGGTCTATGAGTGCATTTCCAATTGCAAAAAGATCAACAGTTGCCATGTTCGTTACCACAGTAAAAATCAAAGGCTAAAGTTTACACCAATGATTCGCTCTACAGTAGTTTGTTGAGAAAAATTCAACGATTGGAAGTGGTTGGAAAATGAAAAGGTAGGAGGGAAAGAGCGTTTTAAGATGAATCTGACTGTGTATTTAATTGTTCATTGCGTATTTAAAAGGCACAGTCAGATTTGATCGGCAAATAAAAATTATAAGCCTGCTTCGTATTGTTTACTTGAAAGTAATTTTTCAACATCAGACAAATTATCAGGCTTAATTTTATAAATCCAACCTTTGCCATAAGGTTCATCATTTACAAAATCAGGATCATCCTCAAGTGCGGTATTTACTTCAACCACTGTACCTGACACTGGTGCATGAATATCTGAAGCGGTTTTCACCGATTCAACGATACCTGCTTGTTCAGTCGCAGTTACATGACTTCCAACTTCAGGAGTTTCGACATAAACCAAATCACCTAATTCATCTTGGGCATGGTCACTAATGCCTGTAACGACCAAGTCACCTTCAATTCTGACCCATTCATGTGTCGATGCATATTTCAAATCTTCTGGATGATTCATGACAACTCCTTAACAATCTTAAATTTTGTGTGGTTTATACAGGTTTTTCAATAAAAACAAAAGTATTTATAAATGTCTGTTGCGATCTTATAAATAAGGATCTTTACGCCAATTACTTGGGCTACGACCACTCCAGCGCTTAAAAGCACGGCTAAAATTTGCCACATCAGAATAACCCAATTGGTCGGCAATTTGTTCCAAACTATAATCCGTCCGAGAAAGCAGCGACGTCGCATGACGATAACGCACTTCATCGACGATGTTTGAAAATGACGTATTTTCTGCGGCTAATTGGCGTTTTAAAGTTCGATCGGACATGCAGAGCCGTTCGGCAACATTTTCAATATTTAAATAATGCTGTTCAGCGTTAGTCAGAATGTCACGGACTCGCATGGCTAAACGACGTCGCTCACCCAACGCGGAAAGTTCACTTTCACATTGATTAATCGCAACTTGACTGGCAATTGGGTCGGCATTGACCATTTTTAGTCCGAGATACTTTTTATCGAAACTTGCAAGCACGTGAGGCTGATTAAAGCGGATGGTACTGCTCATCTTGTCTCGATATTTTTCAAAACCTGCTGGCTCTGGAAAATCTAAATCGATTTCGCCATGGAGTTCTTCGCAGCCTGTCAGGGCTTTTGCCATAGTGATAATGCCAATGGTCAGCCCTAAAATTATTTCAGTGCGTAAGGGTTCAACTTCAATATCACACTGTAATTGTAAAGTGGCTTTGGGCCCAAAGGTGGAAAAATGCAGTTGTAAAAATGGCAAACGAAGCTGAATGAAACGACTGGCTAAGGCAATGGCATCGGTAATGTCATGTGCCGTCATAATGGCATAGCCAATAAAGCCATGAATAGAAATACGCATTTGCGTGCCGATATGAAAGCCAAGTGTACTTTCATTGGTGAGGTGCAAGGCATATTTGACTAGTTCGTTGGCAGTCGCACTCGGGATTCTGTAGTTTGTGTCGGCAAGTTGTTCACTGGTAAGATTAAAAGGCGAAAATAAGGCTTGATCGCTATAGCCCCAGCGAGAAACGACATCCAATAACAATAAACCATAGACCCCAGGTATGCCTTGATCTTGACGACTTGAGATATTCTTCATGTGCTTTCCGTTGCTTTATCACTATTACACAATATTCACTGTCATATTTGCATGAAATTAGTGCATAAACCCCAAAAAATTGTTGGACAAAAGTGTCACATCATTTCTGATCAAATGGTGGATTTTCTAAACACCAAAATCTTGGTGTCCGAGATTAATAATACATCACCATGTTGATTCAAAGCTTGCGTGACGTAACTGACAATACCACGATCATTTTTACTTTTGGATGGCGTAATTGCTGTAATCTCAACCTCGACATGAATTTTATCGCCAACTCGAGTCGGGCGTGGCCAGCGGAGATTCGATTCTGTTCCGAGCAAACCTCCTGCGATTGGAAAACATTCCGTCCATAATCGCATCACTACAGCAGATGTGTGCCAGCCACTTGCCGCTAAACCTAGAAAAATAGGATGCTGCGCCGCTTTTTGTTCATCCAAATGGAAAGGCTGTGGGTCATAGAGTTTGGCAAATTGTTGAATCTGTTCTAGCGTCATTTCATATTCACGACTGGCAAAACGATAGCCGATATGCAAGTCGTCCAAATACAACATTATTCTTTTTCCTCTTCCTCATGAAGTTGTATAGCACGTTGTTCCACTAAGAAACCGCCTGTCTGACGTTTCCATAGTTGTGCATACAAACCATCATTGGCGATGAGTTCCGCATGTGTGCCTTGTTCAGCGATTCTTCCTTGATCAAGTACGATCAAGCGATCCATTTGTGCAATGGTTGATAAGCGATGGGCAATGGCGATTACGGTTTTACCGACCATCAAATCGTTTAAACTAGATTGAATCGCAGCTTCGACCTCAGAATCGAGTGCGCTGGTCGCTTCATCCAAAATCAAAATTGGCGCATCTTTGAGGAAAACTCGTGAAATAGCAATACGTTGACGTTGACCACCAGAGAGTTTTACCCCACGTTCGCCGACGTATGCATCATAACCAACACGACCTTTTAGATCGGTTAATTGTGGGATAAATTCATCTGCTTTGGCTTTTTTCACAGCTTGATCAATGTCTTCTTGGCTTGCATTCGGACGACCGTATTTAATGTTTTCAGCAACAGTTCGATGAAGTAGGGACGTATCCTGTGTTACGAGGGCAATATTGGCACGCAAACTATCTTGAGTAACTTGTTGGATATTTTGACCATCAATCAAAATACGACCATTTTTAATATTATAGAAATGTAAGAGTAGTTGGATCAGTGTTGATTTTCCTGCGCCAGAACGGCCCACGATGCCAATTTTTTCGCCTGCTTGAATATTTAAGTTAAAGCCATCTATGACATTTTTTTGGTTGTAGGCAAAGCTGACATTTTCAAATTGTATTGCGCCTTGTTTAATTTTAAGTTCTGTGGCATTTGGCTGGTCTTGAATTTGAATTGGCGTACCTAATGTTTTCATTCCATCTTGAATGGTGCCGACATTTTCAAACAACATGGTGATATGCCACATCATAAATTCAGCCATACTGTCTAATTTTAGTACCATCGCAGTCGTCGCAGCGATTACACCAATACCTGCTTGACCTTGTGTCCACAGCCAAACCGAAGTTCCAATAACGGCAATATAGAGAAAAGCACTCAGTAAGCGAATGCAGATCTGATATTTCACGCCTAAACGCATTTGTTGATAAACAGTGACCATGAATTCTTTCATGGATTCTTTGGCATATTGGCTTTCGCGACCTGCATGGGCGAATAATTTGACGGTTTGAATGTTGGTATAAGCATCAGTAACACGGCCTGTCATCACCGCGCGGGCATCCGCTTGTTCCGCAGAAATTTTTCCCAATCGAGGAATGAAATAACTCGCCACGCCAATAAATATCGCCAACCAAAGCAAAAGTGGAAGCACCAAGATAGGGGAAATTGAACCAAGGACGAAACTGATCGTAATAAAATAAATCAGTACATAAACCAGTATATCGCCCAGAATCATCCAAAATTCACGAACCGCCAACGCGGTCTGCATGACTTTGGCAGATAGTCGACCAGCAAAATCGGTATGGAAAAAGTCCAAACTGTGTTGCAACAATAAATTGTGGAAGCGCCAGCGCATCCGCATTGGGAAATTGCTGTAAAGTACTTGGTGTTTAATAATCGCTTGAAAACTAACAAAGAAAATATTGGCAAATAGAATAGTAATCAACAACTGGATATTCTGTTGGTTTTGACTTAAAAAAGTACTCGGTTGGCTTTTGCTTAGCCAATCCACCAATTTACCTATATAAGAAAAAAATAATGCTTCAAAACATGCCGCAGCTGCTGTCAATGCAACCAATAAAAATAAATATGGTCGAATGCCTTCCGTCGCTTGCCAAACAAATGCAAAGAACGTGGTGGGTAATGGTTTGTTTAAGTCTTTACTTGGATAGGGATCGACTAATTTTTCAAACCATTGCAACATCGTTTTTTCCTTTCGGTATAAAGACTAGAGTTATCAATATAAATGCTTTTTAATCTCAAAACATCACATTAATTTTTTGCAATATAGATTCACTCAATATTTTGGAGATGGCTTACTTGTTAGAGAATATATTTTCGTAACAATCACCCAAAATGAATCACCACATCAGATCATCTGGAATCACATACGCTGCGTATGGATCTTCCTCATCCGTCGTTTGATTGTTCTGCTCTGTTTGTTGGTTGATTAAAATAAAACCTTGCATTTTTTGATCAATTTTTTCGGCTAATGCTTTGGGTAAATAGGCATAGCGATCTTGATCTTTGGCAATCATTAGAGAGCCTGAAACCAAAGCATTATAAATGGGCTGTGACAGATATACTTTTTTGATTTTATTTTCATCAATAAATTGATAGACCACATCGCCTTCAGTTTGCTGAATTTTATGATGTTGAATCATTTGAATAATCGAAGCCTTTAAGGTTTTTTGCTCCAATACGCGTTGTTTTTCCTGATCCAAAGCTTGGTCTTTTGCAAGTTTTTCTTGTTTAGATTGTTCAATCCCAGCTTTAATTACAGCATCATCATTTTGCCCTGTACGTTGTTCATGCGTTGCCTGTTTACTGAGTTTTTTCGCTTTTTTTTGATCGACTAAACCCGCTTTGAGTAATTGAGCCTGCAATGCATTTTTAACCATAATTCAATCCAAATGTAAGTTTGATGAAACACGAAAATAGTAAACCCAGTAAATTATAGCCATACAAAAACTTAAAGTTGTGGGTATTAAAAAAGTATGTAATTTAAAATAAGGATACAGCAGGCTTGTGATCAGTCCACCAATTAAGAAACCTATAAAAATCAGTATATGTAGTACGATCCGACGACTTTCAATTTTTAAGCCACGAACACAATAGCCGAGAGTGAGTCCGATATCAGTAAGTACGCCTGATAAGTGCGTGGTACGAATAATTGCGCCTTTATAATGACTCACCATCGCATTTTGGATGCCCATCGCAACACTGGCCCACAATAAAGCATAGCGTGGAAAATAAGGCAGTAGTATCCACGTCAGTAATAGAAACAAGGCGATTAAGCTTAGTGGAAATCCATAGTGGCGATTCAATACGACATGACTTTCGCCTAGTATAAGACCACTAATAAATGAGCCTAAAATAAAACAAAGAACCACCAAATTTAGATAAACAAAATGTTCAGGTTGCCAATCAGCTAAGCTCATGGCCAGCATACTGACATTGCCAGTCATATGGGAAACGGATTGATGTAGAACAGTAATTAGACCTAAAACATTGACCATTCCAGCATTGAGTGCCAATAAAAAAACACTAAGCTGAATCCAATTGGGCAAACGTTGAAGTGGCATATAAACCTATAGATTTTTAAAAATATAAAAATTTTTAGAAAAAAAGACACTAGGAAGTATAAAACAGGGTAAAGCGAGCAACAAGATAAATTGAAAATACTGATCTATCATCGTTTATTGCAGCATTTCTGGTGAAAGACTTTGTATGGCTTGATAATGAGAGAGAAATATTTTTCCTGTCAATTCATCGGCGAGTTTAGAGCTAGATAAACGATCCATTACTGGACTTTTAACTTCAGAAAGATGCAATTGAATGTTCAGCTGAGCCAAAGCCTGATTTAAATCATGTAACATTTCTAAAGCACTTAAATCAATATTACTGATGCTAGAGCAATTAATAATCACATGTTGAAGATGAGTATTGTGACTAATTTCAGTAATAATTTTACCTTTTAAGATATGTGCATTGAGAAAGCTTAAATTTTCATCGACACGAAACGCCACAATTGTGGGTGAGGTGATCACATCATATCGTGAGATATTCCTAAAATGTTGCGTCCCCTGAATTAAACCGATCACTGCAATATGTGGGCGACTAATTCGCCATAGCAGCAACACAAAAGTGAGTACGATCCCAATCAATAAGCCTGTTGAAATATCAATAAAAGTCACACCTAAAAATGTTGCAAACATGGCAAAACCATCTGCTTTAGAATATTTCCAAGTATCAATAAATGGCTGTAATCGAATCAATTTGCAAATAGAAACCAAAATAGTTGCTGCTAAAACTGCGAGTGGTAAATTTTGAAAAAATCCAGTCACATACAGACTAATTATGATCATGAACAAAGAAGATAATACGCCGGCAATCGGTGTTTTTGCGCCTGCATCGGCATTCACTACTGTTCGAGATAAACTGCCTGAAACTGGAAATCCTGCATTAATGCCTGCAACAATGTTGGCTAAACCAAGCGAAATAAGTTCTTGATTACTATTTAAATCATTACGTTTTTGTAATGCAGTCGCTTGAGCAATCGCTAAAGATTCAACAAAACTAATCATGGCGATCATTAACGCACTCGGAAGCAGTTTTTGAATTAAATCTAAATTCCATGACGGTAGCTGTAGACTAGGGAGTCCAGTCGGAACAATACCTACGGTTTTAATATCTTGAAGTTGCAAGCCTGAAAAAGAAATCACTGCAATGGATGTAAAGACTAGCAATAAAGGAATGATTTTATTAAAAAACTCTGATTTAACAAGCTTGGGTAACAAGATCAAAATGCCAATTGCGATGCACGCTAGAGCTAAATTCATTAAATTGATTTGAGAAAAATATTGAGAAAAACTTAAAATAAGTTCAGGAATATTATTGGCTTGTAATGGAATATCAAACAAAAACTTAAATTGTCCCAACGCAATTAGCAACGCAGATGCAATAATAAAACTGTGAATCACAGGCTGGCTGATGAGCTGTATCAAAAATCCAAAACGAAATAAACCTAAAATTAATGAAATAATACCGACCAATACAGCGAGCAGACATGCAGCTTCAATGTATGCCGTTGAACCTACAGGAAATAATGGATTAAGCGTCGAAAACACCATCATGGAAATAATGGCAACAGGGCCAATAGAGAGGGTGCTGCTACTTCCTGTAAATGCGTAAACGATCATCGGAAGAATGCTGGCATAGATGCCCATAATTGGCGGCAAACCTGCAAGCATGGCATATGCCATACCTTGGGGTACTAGCATCGCCAAAACAATTAGTGCAGCAATCAAGTCTGATTTAAAAGTCGAGAATTGATAACGACTTAACCAATCTTTAGCGGGAAACAGTCGGGAGATTCCTTGATTTAAGTGTTTCATGCTGCAATATCGAAATCATTTATTTGTCTATTCTAAGTAGAAATAAGATGAATGAAAGCTGTAATTCATATTTTTTCTACGGATTTAGCCCTGAGCAAGAGTGAGCATGAAGTTGTGGTCTTGATGTAAATATCTATTTGGCTTTATATCATTTCGATACCTATTATTCATTTTGCAAAGACTCTCGCTTTAACATAGTCAACTGTTTCAAATATTTTACGAATCGCAGGAGAAGACCTTTAAGCCAATTGTTTATATTTTCTTAATAATGGTGTTGGTTATTTAGAATTTCGGAATGAAATGAAAAAAATATAAAAAAGAATTGCACTTTGTATAAATATTCATATAATTGGTTTTAGACAGACAGATCTGTCTATATAAAAATAAATAAAGATGGCAACTAAGCCATTTCAAGAGGGAATAATTTAATTATTCTTTAATCAGACGCAAGCGTGAGCAAAATAATTATTATAATTCACGTTTTATTTTTATTTTTCCCATTAGTTAAAATAACTAAAATAAGTTCGACACTAAGCCATTGATTTTTCGAACTGGATTAAATGCTCAACACGTTTCCAATATTCTTCTAATTGAACAGTATGTCTATTAATATGGGCTTGAATAGTCATGCCATCTAAGATGCTGACAATTAAATTCGCCAAATGATTTGGATTTTGAATATCCATATTTCTTAATAAATTCTGAGTTAAATTAGTTAACCATGTTTTATATTCAGTCGCAGGTTTTAATGTCGAAGGATATATTTTAATAACTTCTATAAGGGCTTTTTGGAACATGCATCCATTAAAGTCTTCACTTTCAAACCAAACTGTATACCAATGAAAGATCGCTTTGATTTGTTCTAGGTAATTGGTTGGATCACATTGCTCAAGTGTTGCATTGAGTGAGGTTTGAAGATTGATATTACGTTGGATAAGACATTCTTCAATAAGCTTTTCTTTAGAAGGAAAGTATTTGTAAAAAGTCATTTTCGCAACATTCGACTCGCTAATAATTCGATCTACACCAATAGAGTTGTAGCTATGCGAATTAAATAGTTTTAATGCCGTATTAATAATATCTTGTTTCTTTGACATACAATCCCTCGAGTTGACGCTTTGCCAAGTGAACCATATTAGATATCATTTGGCGGTTATGGTTGGATTTTACACGGCATTTAGAAAATATTGTATAAAAATAATGGATTGTTCGTCGGTTGTTTCAATTAAATGTGACGCATTTATATAAAAATATTCCTTTATTCTAAAATGCAAAAAATATTGAGTAATATTATGAATATAAATAATAAGCTGTAGTCAATTCCATCCATTGAATTGACTACAGTGCGACGTTTTAATTTGGCGGTAATAACATTAAAACCGAATTATTTAGTAGATGAGCGGCATCCTCGAGTATTTCAGGTTGGTTGAATTGTTCGTCAAATGCAAAGCGTTCACCATCAGCGATTTGTTGCAGGGTCTTTTCAAATGCTTTTGAGACACAAACTGCTTCGCCGTTTGCCCAAAATTCAATCGATTCGCCATGTTTTTGGTAAAGCAGTTTTGACGCTGGTTCGGTCAATAACTCAAAACCTGTATCTAGAATTTCACTTAAATCATCCGCAGTAATTTCATCGGGTTCAGTTAGACTATCAGGATATTTAGACTCACTCATATATGCAATGATTGCAGCATCAAACTCTGGTGCATCTTGTAGATAATCCAAAAGTTGCTTTTTAAAATAAGAAAATTCAATAGCATTTATTTCACCAACGGCAGTGGCTTGTATTCGCGATATATCGATTAAAGGTTTTTTTATGACAGGATTGTTTGCAAGCTGTTCACTTAGTCGTTCCGTCATGTCCGCCAAATTTGGCATACGGAAACCAAATGAATAGGTCAGGCAATCGTCTTCAGCTACGCCATAATGCGCCAAACCTGGGGGAACGTAGAGTAAATCTCCAGGAGCTAAAACCTCATCAAAATGAATGTCCAAATCAGCCAAGAGTTTTAAAGGCTGGTCAGGAATAAAAGCAGTTGATTCATCACACATTTGACCGAGTTGCCAACGTCGGTGTCCATGACCTTGCACTAAAAAGACATCATAAAAATCGAAATGTTTACCCACCGAACCACTTTTGGGTGCATAAGACACCATAATGTCATCGCGACGCCATTGCGGAATAAATGCAAATTTTTTCCAAAGTTCAGCGACATCAAATGAATAATGGTCGACTGCTTGAACTAAAATTGTCCAAAGATTAGGTAATTTTTGGAAATCGCCTTTGGTCAAAGGTGAAGATTTAACATGCCATTCGTTTGGATTTTTATTCTTTTGGCGAATTAGACGTGCACTGACATGTTCTTCCAAAGCCAGTTCTTGAATTTCCTCAGGTTGTAAAAGTCCAATGACTTCTGGCATGGCATTGCGCACCAATAACGGTTTTTTTTGCCAATATTCTGTTAAAAACTGTTCTGCGGTGATTCCGCCTAAGACGCTTAAAGATTGCGACATTGGAATAAATCCAAAATATAAAAATGATGACTATTGTCACTTGAGTTGTTGGTAGGCGCAAGTCTTGAATAATGGATGAGAAATGTGTAATCAAGCTGTATCTTTCATTGAATAGATTTAATCTTGTGTAAACACGCATGTATTCGTTCACAGCTATTCAAAAAAACAGTATTCTTGAGTGGCGAAAAGGAGCATACATGTATCAAGTTCTGGCTAGAAAATATCGTCCGCGTAATTTCAATGAGTTGGTGGGGCAAAACCATGTTTCTCGTGCATTAAGTAATGCGTTGGAGCGTGGACGTTTGCATCATGCTTACTTATTTACTGGGACACGTGGTGTTGGAAAAACCACCATTGCTCGTATTTTAGCCAAATGCTTAAACTGTGAAACAGGCGTGACGTCAACACCTTGCGAAGTATGCGCCACGTGCAAGGCAGTCAATGAAGGCCGTTTTATCGATTTAATTGAAATTGATGCAGCATCACGAACCAAAGTCGAAGATACACGTGAATTGCTTGATAATGTGCCTTATGCACCGACGCAAGGGCGCTTCAAAGTTTATCTGATTGATGAAGTACACATGCTTTCAACGCATTCATTTAATGCGTTGTTAAAAACTTTAGAAGAACCACCTGAGCATGTGAAGTTTTTATTTGCCACAACTGATCCGCAAAAATTACCTATTACCGTGATTTCGCGCTGTTTGCAATTTACCTTGCGTCCTTTAGCTGTCGATGAAATTACCTCACATTTGCGTACGATTTTAACGCAAGAGCAGATTGAAGCTGATCAAGATGCCATTTGGCAAATTGCTGAATCTGCGCAAGGTTCATTACGTGATGCGCTTTCTTTAACTGACCAAGCGATTGCTTATGGTCAAGGTGCAGTACATCATCAAGATGTCAAAGAAATGTTGGGTTTGATCGATCGCACCATTATTTATGATTTAATTTTGGCGATTCACCAAAACCATCAAGCGCGAGTAAGTCAACTGTTATTGCAATTTAGACAACAAGCATTAGATGTGTCTATGGTGCTGGATCAATTGGTTTCGACCTTACATGAATTGGCTTTATTGCAATATATTCCTGATTTAGCTTTGAAATATAGCGAAGAAATAAATCGAAAAATTGTGCATTTATCGCAATTCATTTCGGCGCAAGACTTACAGTTGTATTATCAAATTGCGTGTAAGGGACGTTCAGATTTGCAACTTGCAGTCACGCAAGAGCAAGGTTTTGAAATGTGTGTCTTGCGCTTGTTGGCGTTTAGACCTTTGTCGGCTGATGAAATCACCATTTCGCAGAGCAATACACAAATGAATCAGCCTGAGATCATGCCTGTTATCTCAAGTGGGCGAGAATCTTCAAACTTACAGCAATTGCAACATAGTCCTGAAATGGTTGAGGTTATAGCCCAAGTTGCTCAAGAAATCAGTCATGTCGAGACGGTATCTGAACCTGTTTTAGACAATAGCCAGATAATGGTTTTTGATGTAGAAAATGAGCCATTGATTGGATTAGATCAGTCACAACAACAGTCAAAAGAATCGCAAAATAATCAGTCTAATATCACAGATGCTGACGATGTTTTATTTTTCCCAGTCGAAGAAAATATTCAACAAAAAGAACAGATACACATTAAAGAGCAGAAAGTTCAACAAGACGATTTAATTGAACTTGATCAGCCTGAAGTTCTCACTGAAATTTTAGAATCCGTTCAGGCAGAATCAGTAGTAGAAATGCCAATAGAGGCTGCGTCAGAGCTTCAAGAAGCTGAAAAAACTGAGCTAATGCCTCAAGATATACTCAAACTTCAAGTGCAAACGTTAGAGGGTGAATGGACTTTGCAGAAGTGGGAGTATTGGTTTAGAACCAGCCAACTTTCAGCTGCGGTACAGGAGTTGGCTCAACATGGCATTATGACTGGGCAAATTGATGGTGTGTCAGTTTTACATATTACTCAAGACTATGAAGGCATGTTATCGCAATTACAGCATGGTTTAGAGGAAGCGTTGAAAGCACAATGGTCGAATACGCAATTTAGTGTTCAATATGGTGCGCTCGATTCAATTACGCCTTTAAACTTGCAATATGCACGCAAAGAAAGAGCCTTTAATCGTGCAGTTGATTTATTACAGCAAGAACCAACAATTCAAAGTTTAATACAAGGCTTTGATGCAGAACTGCAAAATATTCAATTGAAGTCTTAACAGGTTTACAGGAAAGATAGATTTAGAAATTTGTCTTTTATTCGTTGAGCAAATACTCGGCGAGTACATCTCGCATGGTTTGCGGAATAGCAACCGTTTGACGCGATTCTCGATCGACAAACACATGCACAAAATGTCCTTGTGCCGCGGCGAGTGGTTGATTTTGTTTGAATATCGCCAGTTCATATCTCAACGAAGAATTGCCAATTTTACCAATGGCAACGCCGACTTCAACAACTTCTGGAAAGGAAAGTTCTTGTAAAAAACTACAGGCAGAATCGACTACTAACCCAATCATTTTACTATGGTGAATATCAAAAGCTGTTTTCTGAATCAGTAAAGAATTTGCAGCGGTATCGAAATAACTATAGTAAGTGACATTATTCACATGACCGTAAATATCGTTATCCGCCCAACGGGTTTGGATGCTAAAAAAGAACTTAAATTGCGTACGAGTTTTTAAAACTGGCTTACTCATGCATAAATTGCCTGATAAATCTGAAAAGCATCTTGCTCGGTCATTTCTCTCGGATTATTTTGCAGCAGTCGAGTTTGCAACATCGCATCTTTGGCAAGTTGTGGTAATTTTGCTTCGGCAATATCTAAGTCTTTTAATTTTAGAGTCAAACCGCTTTGCTGCAAATGATTTTGCATATGGTCAATAAATAAATCACAAAGCCCATCGACACAACCTGTACTACGCGGGTCAAGCAGTTGCATTAACTCAGCATAGTATTGTTTGGCTTTGGGTACATTAAATTTCAATACTTCGACCAAAACAAGGGCATTGCTATGTCCATGCGACAAATGAAAATGACCTCCCAAAGGATAAGCCAAAGCATGTACAGCACCCACAGGTGCATTGGCAAAGGCTTGTCCTGCCAATAACGACCCAATTAACATGTTCTGCCGTGCTTCTAAGTCTGCACCATTATTCAGTACCTTAGTTAAATTCTGATTGAGTAGAACCAATGCATTCTTTGCCAACATGTCGGCATAAAAGTTCTTTTTCATATTTGAGGTATAGGCTTCAATGGCGTGTACCATCGCATCGATACCTGTTGCTGCCGTAATGTGATGCGGGAGGTTTTGTGTAAAAGTGGCATCGACAATGGCAACATCGGCATAAAGGACAGGTGAAACCACGCCCATTTTGGTGGTCGCGCCTGTAGTAACAATCGAAATAG
This sequence comes from Acinetobacter sp., assembly GCA_035426725.1. Classification (GTDB taxonomy): domain Bacteria; phylum Pseudomonadota; class Gammaproteobacteria; order Pseudomonadales; family Moraxellaceae; genus Acinetobacter. Next base: position 6,373 of record DAOMAH010000003.1, on the reverse strand, counting down.
GCGTGACTTCTGAACCTGTGCCCGCAGTTGTCGGAATCAAAATAAGCGGTAAACGGGGGGCTTTGGCATGATTTATTCCGTAAATTTCACTCAATTTTTGCTGTTGTTTAGGATGTGCAAGTAAGGCAATAATTTTCGCCACATCCATCGAGCTGCCGCCACCAAAACCAATAATCAGTTCAATCTTTTCTTGTTTGGCAAAATCGACCGCCTCTAATACGATATGTTCAGGTGGGTCGGCTTGGATATCTGAATAAATAATTACATTCAATTTGGCCTGTTTTAAAATCTCTAAAATTGGCACATGTAGCTGATGTTGAATCAGTCCAGCATCGGTGACTAGCAACGCCTTATGATAGTGCTGTTGCTCGATAATGTTTTTAAGTTCTTGGATAGAGCCCAACCCAGCAATGATGTTGGGAACGGTCTGAAATTGAAATGGATTCATACACCTATCCTTGTGATTTGTTAGCTAATCGTTGAGCGATAAATTACATGAATGATTCACGAATGCATCTATAAATCCCAATAAATACAACATTTTTATATAGAGCGGCTATAGGTTTCATCACTCAAATAAATTACCATAAGAGTTTGTAAAAAGTGTAGCTTTGAGGTGATCTATGCCAGCTCAAACGCCGTATAAGGTGTTATGTGTCTGTTTAGGAAACATTTGCCGTTCGCCGACTGCCGAAGCCATCCTTAGACATTATTGTGATGCGCATGGTCTTAATGTACAGGTCGATTCTGCGGGAACAAGCAATTATCACCCGAACAAAGCTCCCGATTTGCGCAGTCAAAAGCATGCATTTAATCGTGGCTATGATTTATCGACCTTGCGGGCTAGACAATTAGTTGTAGAAGATTTTAGAGATTTTGATCTGATCTTAGCAATGGATTATGAAAACTTTGATGACATTGAAAAATTGATGTCGTCCGCTGTTTGTCAATTCGGTATAAATCAAATTCGAGCTAAAATTGCTTTGATGAGTGAGCATGATTCGGAATTTACACAAAAATCCGTCCCTGATCCTTATTATGGTGGTGCAGCAGGTTTTGATCGGGTGCTAGATCAATGCGAATCAAGTAGTCAAGCATGGGTCAAACTTTTTCAAATGCAATTGCACAACGCCGCGCGATAGGATTATTCAAGATGCAAATACAGCAACATGTTCAACTTAAAACACTAAACACCTTAAATTTGAATGCTGTGGCGTCACATTATGTACAAATTAATTCTGCGGAAGATGTCGTTAATGCTTTGCAATTTGCACAACAGCAGCAGCTTAATGTTCTAGTTTTATCTGGTGGCAGTAATGTGTTATTGCCTGAGCAGATTCAAGCATTGGTGTTGCATTTAAATATTCAAGGTTTTGAAGTTCTTGAAGAAGATGATCAAACCATCACCGTTCAAGTTGGGGCAGGTCAAAACTGGCATGATTTTGTGCTTTATAGCACGCAGCAACATTGGTTCGGTTTGCAAAATCTTGCGTTAATTCCTGGTTTAGTTGGGGCATCTCCAGTACAAAATATTGGTGCTTATGGTGTTGAGGTTGGTGAATTTATTCAATCCGTACAAGTGTATGACTGCCAAGTAAAGCAGTTTACTTCGATATTAAACAAAGATTGTCATTTTGCTTATCGTCATAGTATTTTTAAAGATCAACCGAATCGTTACATCATTGTGAGTGTGACGTTTAAGTTGCTCAAACAAGCCGATTTAAAACTGAATTACGGTGATTTAAAACAAGCCGTTGGTGAAGATCTCACTGCTGAAAATTTGCAAAACCAAGTCATCCATATTCGCCAAAGCAAATTGCCTGACCCTAAAACATTTCCTAATGTTGGAAGTTTCTTTAAAAATCCGTTGCTCGGTGTGAGCGAATTTGAAAGTGTTGTGCAGCAATTTCCGAACATACCGCATTATCCGCAGCCGAATCATCAGGTAAAAGTTGCAGCAGGGTGGTTAATTGACCAAACAGGTTGGAAAGGCAAGCAATTAGGCTCTGTCGGCATGTTTGATAAGCAGGCTTTGGTACTTGTGAATTATGCAGAAGCGTCTTTAGCCGATGTCAAAAGCACCTATCAAGCTGTACAAAATGATGTAAAACAAAAGTTTAATATTCTTTTGGAGCCTGAACCTGTGCTATATAGTGCACTAGGTTTAATCCAGTCGCACTCAGGATGAGGAGCAGCATGACAAAAGTACATTGGATGGTCAGTTTAGTGAGAGTAGTTACCATACTTTTCGTACTAATGGGCTGTTTTGTACTTTTTTTATACTCACCTTTTTACTCACAGCTAGCAGTCAAAGGTCTGAATCATTTTGTACCTGTCGATGTGAATGAAGTTGCCGCACGTAGTCAGAAACCTGCTGCATTAAGTGAACATGAAAATTTAGAACCAGGTTCAAAAGTTTGGATTGCACGGCAGGCTTATCTCAAATTAATCGAAAAGCCTTTACAGTCTGAACAATCAGAGGATGCAAAATTAATTCAAGCACGTTATCAAATTTTGTTGAAACTCATCCAACAAGAGCAAGAACATCAGGATGAAGCTGAGGATGTGAATAAGACTAAGCTAAATGAAATCAAGGAACAACCTGAACAGGATCAAACTGCTTCTGATGTTGCGGCAAGCTCTCCAAACGAATTTTTAAAGTGGAATACACCAGATAATCAGGCGTTAATGGAAAAGTATTTAGCTTTCTTGGAGTCGTATCCTGTACAGGCTGCTAGTGAAGTCGCAGAACAGGAGCCGCCAAACAAAGATTTGCCGGAACTCGTTCAAAATAAAAATCATGCAGCTCAAAATACTGCGAAGTCACAACCTTATGCAATTGTCGTATTAGGCGGTGGATTGACGCTCGGCGCAAATGGCAAAGATATTGTGGTGAATAATTACACGCGTCTGCGTTTAGAAAAAACCCTAGAAGTCGAGAAACAACATAAATTACCAATTGTCCTGAGTGGCGTTGAAGCACCGTATATGCAAGCATGGTTACAAGAGCGAGGCATTGAAGCCAAGTTACTTGAAAATAAAAGCATGAATACCTGTGAAAACTCGAGATTTAGTTCTTTGTTATTACAGAAAAAAGGTGGTGCGCCAACCATCATGCTAATAACAGATGAATACCACATGCCACGGACACGCCGTTTGTTTGCTCTAAATGGGATAGAAACTGTGCCTGTAATTGCACCAATGCCAACCACATTAACGAAATGGCGACCAAGCCAACAAAACTACGATCATAGTCGTCGTGCCAATTATGAAATGCTCGCCACCATTCGTGATATGTGGCTTGGTTCAAGTGACTGCCGAGAGATTCCCTAATGTCTACGATTCCGTTTTTGAATCCTACAATTTTAAAACAGCTTGATTTACCTATACCGAATCGAGATACCACACCTCATGTGTTGGATGCATTGGATTTATCGCAACAGATTGAGCCTAACAATGCTCTAGTGGCATATCGTAAACTTTATGCTTTAAATTTATTGGAATGCGAACATTGGCAAGGTTTTGTGGAAACAGACTTGTTCCGTTTGCATGTACAAGTTTTTCAGCCTAAAGAAGAAAAAATTAAGGGTACGATTTGCCTATTACATGGCTATCTGGAACATAGCGGTATTTATCAGCCCATTATTAAAGAAATTCTCGAACAAGGCTTTAGTGTGATTACCTATGACTTGCCGGGTCATGGTTTAAGTAATGGCTCGCCTGCAAGTATTCAAAATTTTGAGCATTATCAACAGGTTTTACATGCTGTTTATGATGCGGTACGTGGTGCATCACAATTGCCTAAACCATGGTTAGGCATTGGACAAAGTACGGGTGGTGCGATTTGGATGCATCATTTACTTGAATTTGCCGAACGTCGTGAAGACCCAATAGTTGATCGTGTTTTACTGTTATCACCACTAATTCGACCTGCGAAATCTGCATGGTGGCATAATTCAGTTGGTTTAGGCATTATCCGCCGTATTAAGACTCAAGTGCCTCGACATTTCCGCCGTAATAATCATAATCCTGAATTTTTGCGTTTTGTGCGTTTAAAAGATCCATTACAACCACGTATGATGGGCATGGATTGGATTCTGGCAATGTCTAAATGGATGCTGGAAATGGAACAGCGTCCTGCTTGTCGAATTCCAGTTTGGTTAGTGCAAGGCGCGCTAGATCAAACGGTCGATTGGCGTTACAACATTGAGTACATTCGCCGTAAATTTAGATTGCAGACTTTATTGATGCTTGAGGAAGGTTCGCATCAATTGATTAATGAACGTGAAGATATTCGCGCTGCGCTTACTGGTTTGATTCCTGCATTTTTACATGCTAAGCCGAAAAATTATTATTATTGACGACTTAGTGATGTGATCACATTCATGCCTTTAAAGCAAAATTTGCAAGGAAAACCACGAATTCGTGGTTTTATTTTGGCAATTTAAAAGGTGTTTGCATCTGCTAATTTCCACATACGATAATAAAAGTTGTCATCATCATTTAAATCATCTTACAGCAATTCATTTTCTTTAAGGAAAAAATGAATCTGAGCATAATTTTTAATTTCACGATCGTTCAATCGCTGCGCCAAATGATGCGCTTTTATGTCTGAAGGATGACTTAAACCTGCAGCAGCAATCATTTCAGAGAGCGCGCGAAGTGTATTTTTATGAAAATGGAAAACACGCTCGGATTTACTTGGTATATCAATGGCTTTTTGTCGGTCTTTATCTTGGGTGGCAACACCTACAGGACATTGGTTAGTATGACAACTTTGCGCCTGTATACATCCGACTGCGAACATAAAACCGCGTGCCGAATTAACCCAATCTGCGCCAAGGGCAAAGGTGCTGGCAATATCAAATGCACTTATAATCTTTCCACTCGCTCCAATTTTAACTTGAGCTCTTAAGCCTGCACCAACCAAAGTGTTATGCACAAAACGTAAACCTTCTCTTAAGGGTGTGCCGATGTAATCGCAAAATTCAATTGGGGCAGCACCCGTTCCACCTTCAGAGCCATCAACAACCACGAAGTCAGGAACAATTCCAGTGATGAGCATTGCTTTGACAATACTCATGAATTGCCAAGGTTGCCCGATACATAATTTAAAACCTACTGGCTTGCCGCCCGACAAATTCCTCAATTTTTGAATGAAATACATCATTTCAATCGGAGTATTAAAACTGGGATGCTGCGAAGGTGAAATACAGTCATGATCTCGAGACACACCACGTATACGTGCAATTTCTTCTGTAATTTTATCTTTAGGTAAAATGCCGCCATGCCCTGGCTTAGCACCTTGTGAAAGTTTCAGCTCAATCATTTTAATTGCGGGGTTCTTTGCTTGTACGGCAAATTTATCAGGGTCAAACAATCCGTCAGGAGTACGGCACCCAAAATAGCCACTGGCGATTTGCCACACAATATCACCGCCATTTTCCAGATGATAAGGACTTAAACTTCCTTCACCAGTATCGTGATAGAAGTTCCCTAGTTGAGCGCCTTTGTTTAATGCGCGAATGGCATTCGCACTCAGGCTACCAAAACTCATCGCTGAAATATTCATAATAGATGCGTTATAAGGTTGATGACATTGTGCGTTCCCAATCAGTACCCGAAAAGATTCTGGATCAGCAGGTTGGCTAGGTGCGATCGAATGAACAATAAAGCGGTAATTGGGCTGATAAACATCAATAATTGAACCAAAGGGTTTTTCTGCATTTTGATTTTTGGCGCGCTGATAGACTAAGCTGCGTTGCATTCTTGAAAATGGTAAAGCATCCTGATCCGACTCAATAAAATACTGTCGAATTTCGGGGCGGACATCTTCAAAAATAAAACGAAAGTGTCCCAATATTGGATAATTTCTTAAAATTGCATGTTTTTTCTGAAGCAAGTCATACAAACCAACTATGGAAAGCAGGCTAGTGACTAGCCAAAGCCCGTTCAATAAGGTATCGGAGATAAAATAATAAATGCTTTGCGGGGTATAAACAGATTTGAACCAAGTAATGCTGAGTGCACTAAAAATGCAAAGGAACCAAACTGAATGTCTTGAAAAAAATGTATTGAGTAATTTATGTCGTATTGCTTGTGCTGGGCTAGCCATTGGCAGGGAATTCCGATCATTAAGCATTCAATAAACCATGCCAAGAACTTTATACAACCACAAGTAATGAATTGTTAGGCTTGAGAATTATTCTCTTAAATCGGCTAGAATTCATTTCAGTTGTAGATGTTAAATTTTCCTATTTTGTCCGATATATATTTTTGAATAAGGCTTATGAATTGTTGCAATCCCTGAATATTCAAACTCGTTTGGGAGGTTTTTACTTCTTTTACTACTCCATAGTCGGTACGTTTATGC
>DAOMAH010000002.1:2622-25637 GCA_035426725.1 Acinetobacter sp. | reverse complement strand
TATTTGGCATTAATTTTCTAAACAACATTGGTATAAAGGATTGGTAAAATTATTTCATTGTTATTTATTAGTTATATTGGATTATATTTTATTTAGATGTGATCGATAAATATTTTTAGATGCGGTTTCTCACTTATTTAAATTGAGATTACATCGAAATATCCGCGAATTTGATCTTCTCGTTTTGTTTATCTTAAAAGTTGTCATATAATGTGTGACTTTTAAAATTGCCACTACTATTTAATTTATATATCGAGGAAGCCATGCAAGTAACGACTGAAGCTGTTTCGGGCGTTGCCCGTCGTTTGAATGTTTCTGTACCGACGAGCCGCGTTAACGAGCAATTTGAAGCTCGCTTACAACGCACTGCCAAAACTGTGAAGATCAACGGCTTCCGTCCAGGTAAAGTGCCTTTGAATGTTGTACGTCGTGAATACGGTGCAGGCATTTATCAAGAAGTTGTGAATGACATTATTCGTGACTCAGTATTTGAAGCAATTCAACAAGAAAAAATCAATGCAGTGGGCATGCCAAACATTGATAAAGTTGAAAACAAAGAAGATGCTTTAGTTTTTGAAGCAACAGTTGAAGTTTATCCAGAAGTAGAAGTGAAATCTTTTGCTGATTTGGAAGTTGAGCGTAAAGCATCAGAAATCAACGATGCAGATGTTGATGTAATGATCGAAAACTTGCAAAAGCAACGTCAAACTTGGGTTGTGACCAAAGGTATGGCTAAAGCCGATATGCAAGTGACCTTTGATTTTGAAGGTACGGTTGATGGTGAGAAGTTTGAAGGCGGTACTGCTGAAGACTTTAAACTTGTATTGGGTTCAGGTCGTATGATTCCTGGTTTTGAAGATGGTATTGTCGGCATGAAAGCTGGCGAAGAGAAAGTCATTGATGTAACTTTCCCTGAAGACTACCAAGCTGAAAACCTTGCAGGTAAAGCAGCGCAATTCAAAATTACCGTGAAGCAAGTTGAAAAATCAAAACTTCCTGAAATTGATGCTGAATTCTTGAAAATCTTTGGTTTGACTGAAGAAGAAGGCTTGGACAAATTGAAGGCTGATGTTCGTAAGAACATGGAACGTGAAGTTCGTGGTGGGTTACGTACTCAAGTTAAACAAGCGGCTTTTGATGCACTTGTTGCAGCAAATGAAATTGACGTTCCAAGCTCCATGGTTGCGCAAGAAATTGATCGTCAACGTCAACAAATGATTCAACAATTCACTCAGCAGTTTGGTGGTCAAGGTGCAGGAGCATTTGACAGCAGCATGCTTCCAGATGAATTGTTTAAAGAACAAGCTGAAAAATCAGTGAAACTTGGCGTATTAGTAAGCAAAGTTTTGGCTGATGCGAAACTTGAAGTTGATCAAGCACGTGTAAATGAGTATATCGATGACATGGCATCTTCTTATGAAGATCCAACAGAAGTGGTTGAATACTTCAAAAATGATCAACAACAACGTGCGCAAATCGAAGCAGTTGTGTTGGAAGATCAAGTCGTTGATCACATCTTAGCTGCTGCGAAAGTGACTGATGTTGCAATTAGCTATGAAGAGTTGTTGAAAGAACAGCAAGCGCGTCGCGGATAATTTATTGAATGTAGAGGAAGGCGCATCATGCGCCTTTTTTTATCATTTCAATCAAAGTTTATATTTGTTATGAAATTTTGACTGTCTGTACAAATAATCGACACTTCAGTTTGAACCTTTTGCAATTTAATTGATTATCCCTCATATTGTGGGCATAGATCAGACCACAATAATTTAGGAATAAATATCGATGTATATTCCCACCATTGAAAATGCTTTAGTTCCAGTTGTCGTTGAACAATCCTCTCGTGGTGAACGTTCATTTGATATTTATTCGCGCTTATTACGTGAGCGTGTCATTTTTTTAACGGGAGAAGTTGAAGACAACATGGCGAACTTAATTGTGGCGCAAATGTTGTTTTTAGAAGCTGAAAACCCAGAAAAAGATATTCATCTTTATATTAATTCACCAGGTGGCTCAGTAACTGCTGGCATGGCAATCTATGACACCATGCAATTTATTAAACCAGATGTAGTGACCTACTGTATGGGTCAAGCGGCTTCAATGGGTGCGTTTTTACTTAATGCAGGCGCAAAGGGTAAACGTTATTGCCTAGAAAATGCCCGAGTAATGATTCACCAACCTTTAGGTGGTTTCCGTGGTCAGGCGTCTGATATTGAAATTCATGCGCGTGAAATTTTATTTATCAAAGAGCGTTTAAATCGCTTGATGGCAGAGCATAGTGGTCAAGACTATGAAACTCTTGCACGCGATACAGACCGTGATAACTTTATGACTGCTCAATCAGCCAAAGAATATGGTTTGGTTGACCAAGTGCTGAGCAAGCGTCCTTAATTTTCTAAGATTTAAGTGGTGGAATAAATATGTCCGAACATCCTCAAGGACAAAAACATTGTTCATTTTGTGGCAAAACACAATCTGAAGTTGGAAAGCTCATTGCAGGTGAGGACGCCTTTATTTGTAATGAATGTGTGGATGTCTGCTTAGACTTGGTACAAACCAGTGAGCAGGTTGAAGCAGGTGATTGGGCAAGTAAAACCTTACCAAAACCACAAGAAATACGTGCTGCGCTCGATCAATACGTGATTGGGCAAGATGTTGCTAAGAAAACCTTATCTGTGGCGGTGTATAACCACTATAAGCGTTTGAAAGTAGGGCAGTCTCATCATGCACCGCAAGATGTCGAAATTGCGAAAAGTAATATTTTGCTGATTGGACCCACAGGTTCAGGTAAAACTTTACTGGCACAAACCCTTGCTCGTCTTTTGGATGTACCTTTTGCCATGGCAGATGCTACAACGCTAACCGAAGCAGGTTATGTTGGTGAAGACGTTGAAAATATCGTGCAGAAGTTGTTACAAAAAGCCGATTATGATGTCGAAAAAGCGCAAAAAGGCATTATCTATATCGATGAGATTGATAAGATTACGCGTAAATCTGAAAATCCGTCGATTACACGGGATGTTTCAGGCGAAGGCGTACAACAAGCTTTACTGAAAATGATTGAAGGGACAGTTGCTTCTATTCCTCCACAAGGCGGACGTAAGCATCCTCAACAAGAATTCATTCAAATTGACACCGCAAATATCTTATTTATTTGTGGTGGCGCGTTCTCTGGCTTGGAAAAAATTGTCCAACAGCGCCAAGAGAAAGGCGGCATTGGCTTTACCGCAGATGTGAAAAATAAAGATGACAGTAAAAAAGTCTCTGAATTGTTCCGTCAGATAGAAGCAAATGACTTGGTTAAATTTGGTTTAATTCCTGAATTTATTGGTCGTTTACCTGTGATTGCAACTTTAGAGGAACTCGATGAAGACGCTTTAATGCAAATTCTGACAGAACCTAAAAATGCCTTAACGCGCCAATATCAATACTTATTTACGATGGAAAACGTCGATTTAGTATTTGAAGAATCTGCGTTGCGTGCGGTTGCCAAAAAGGCACTTGAGCGTAATACGGGTGCACGTGGTTTGCGTTCTATTTTGGAAAATGTTTTGCTTGAAACCATGTATGACTTACCAAGTCGTGCGGATGTAGGCATAGTAATTGTCGATGAAGCGGTAATTACAGGCACCGCTAAACCGACATTTAAAGCTGAACGTTTGGTTCAAGATGAGAGTGCTAAAGCAACAGAAAAAACCGATTTAAAAGTGATTAACTCTAAATCGGCATAAAGTTAATACGTCATCATTCCTTTAAAAAAAGCATGAAACACTTGGCTTTTCATGCTTTTTTTATTTGCAATTGTGTAATGAGGTGTTAATCTTAAAAGTTGAAAAATTCCGCATAGTTTTGCGCCGTGAAAAATAAATCCAAGAAAACGCCTTGAGGGATGTCATGCGTTATTTAATATTGTCATTAAGCTGTATGGGAATGTTGGCAGGTTGCCAAAGCCACAAGGCCGTAGAAGAAAATCCAACTGTATTGACTGCAACTTTACCGCCAGTCGATACTGCAAAAGAGCCAGGTTTACTTGATCAGTATCACGTTGGTGCATTTACGGTAGGTGGTTGGGTCAATCAAAAATTAGGTCAATTCTTTTCACCTATTAAAGCGCAAAATGAACAAGCTGCGGTGGTGTATCTGTATCGTCCTGATACACGATGGAATCGTCAGGAAATTGCGGCTGCAAACCTTTTTATCAATGGTTACCACATACCAAGTTTATTGCATAATCATTATTATTGGTTGGAATTGCCTGCGGGAACTTACCGTATAAGTGTGAGCCGTCCTTTAGCGGGACTACATTTTCAAAAACCGAAATACTTAGATTTTACGGTCGATGCATCTCAAACTTATTATATTAAATACGATGAAGAAAATAAGATTGCACGTAGCGAGCATACGGGGCCGTTTATGATTACGGCGGATAAAGTGGCGCTGAATGAAATTGCTTTTACGCGCTTAAAATCATCGAGTTATAATTTTGTTGCTCAGGATGCTTCAGGTAAAGTGCGTTCTGAACCGCAAGAATTAAAACCTGAAAAATATGATGAAAAGTCAGAAGTCTTATTACAGAAGCCATTTAAGTTATGGAATCCACTTACTTGGTAATTTTTCACAGCTTTTGATCGGTCTAAATAAAAATCCCCTTTTAAAAGGGGATTTTTTATTCAACAAATATCGGTTGTTGTTATTGAGCAGCATTAACCACTGGAATTTTACCAATCTTCGCTTGCCAAATTTTCGGTGCAGTCACATGAATGGACGTTCCATTCACATCAACCGCGACAGAAACAGGCATGTCTTCGACCACAAATTTGTAAATTGCTTCCATACCTAAGTCAGCAAATGCAACCACTTCTGCTTCACGTACTGCTTTAGATACGAGATAAGCTGCACCGCCAACTGCCATCAGGTAAGTCGCTTTGTTGTCTTTAATCGCTTCAATGGCAGCAGGCCCACGGTCTGCTTTACCAATCATGCCGAATAAGCCTGTTGCTTCTAAAACTTGGCGAGTGAATTTGTCCATGCGCGTAGCTGTAGTTGGGCCAGCAGGGCCAACCACTTCGTCACGTACAGGATCGACAGGGCCGACGTAGTAAATAAATTTACCTTTTAAGTCGACAGGTAATTCTTCGCCATTGTTCAGCATATCGACCATGCGCTTATGCGCAGCATCACGGCCTGTATAAATCGTACCGTTAAGAAGTAAGGTATCACCTGGTTGCCAAGTGTTCATTTCTTCTTGAGTAATGGTGTCTAAGTTAACACGCTTAGATTTCGAAGAATCCCACGTGACAGCAGGGTAGTCTTCAAGTTTAGGGGCTTGAATATGCGCACTACCTGTACCATCTAACTGGAAATGTGCGTGGCGTGTTGCTGCACAGTTAGGAATCATACCCACCGGTTTACCTGCCGCATGACATGGATAATCTTTAATTTTAATATCTAAAACTGTGGTTAAACCACCTAGACCTTGTGCGCCAATACCAAGCGCATTTACTTTTTCGAAGATTTCCATACGGAGTTCTTCGATTTTATTTTCAGGGCCACGACGAAGTAATTCGTCCATGTTGATTTCTTCCATGAGCGATTCTTTTGCAAGCATCATGGCTTTTTCAGCAGTCCCGCCGATTCCGATGCCGAGCATTCCCGGTGGACACCAGCCTGCACCCATCGTTGGAACAGTTTTAAGTACCCAATCTACAATTGAGTCCGATGGATTAAGCATGGCAAGCTTAGATTTATTTTCTGAGCCACCACCTTTCGCAGCAACGGTAATGTCTACTTTATTGCCCGGTACAAGTTTGTAATGAATCACCGCAGGTGTATTGTCTTTGGTATTCTTACGACCAAAGGCAGGGTCTGCTAAAACAGAAGCACGTAGCACATTCGAGTTTTCTAAGTAGCCCTGACGAACGCCTTCGTTTACGGCATCATCTAAGCTCATGCTTAATTCAAATCTAACATCTAAGCCAACTTCAAGAAAAACATTGACGATTCCAGTATCCTGACAGATCGGACGATGCCCTTCGGCACACATCCGTGAATTGATGAGGATTTGTGCAATCGCATCTTTTGCCGCTTGGTTTTCTTCACGATCATAAGCACGGCTCATCGCTTGGATAAAGTCTTGCGGGTGATAATAAGAAATAAATTGCAGGGCATCCTTGATTGAAGTAATCAAGTCATCTTGTTTGATGATGGTTGTCATATCAAAATTCTCTTGAGCAGGCTGTTCGCTGGCGGGCTAAATTATAAGATAAAATGGATGCACTGTGGGAGTTTTGCTTGAGCTTTGGTCAAAAGTTTAATGGGTGGTGCTTGAGCAAGTTGCTGACTTAAACCGCATCTTCATATTTAGCTAGTAAGGCAAATATAAGATTTGAAAAACAGGTGTAATCCATGAGCACGACTGAACAGCAATTGCTGGCTGACAATATTATTGAAATTTATAAAAAACATGGGCGTGCATGGACACAGCTACGTGGTGAACATTTGTATGAACAATTGTGGCTCGATCATTTTCTTTCGCTCCTTCCTCCATCGTCTCGAATATTAGATTTAGGCTGTGGTTCAGCGAAACCCATCGCCGCCTATTTTATTGCACAAGCTCATGCGGTAACAGGTGTTGATAGTTCTGAAGTCATGATTGCAATGGCGCAACAAAATTTTCCTGAGCACCATTGGATAGAAGCCGATATGCGTACGGTCGTTTTAGATCAGAAATTTCAGGGAATTTTGGCATGGGACAGTTTTTTTCATTTGACGCAGCAAGATCAACGTCAGATGTTTGCACAGTTTTCTGGGTTTGCTGAAACTGGGGCGGTATTGATGTTTACCAGTGGGCCATCTGAGGGTGAAGCCATTGGCGATATGTTTGGCGATGCTTTATATCATGCCAGTTTATCGCCGCAAGAGTATCCAACTTTATTGGAACAACATGGTTTTGAAGTATTGAAAATGGTGGCGGAAGATGTGGAATGTGCAGGGCATACCGTGTGGTTAGCGCAAAAAAGTGACGCGGAATGTCGTGATCTATCCAAGTGATTCGCTCAAAATGATCGCTTGTTAGCTATAAATACACCGCCCAATTTTTCAAATGGACGGTGTATTAAAAACAGAATATTAATCTTGCTGTGCAGCCTGAATCGCAGTCAATGCAATGGTAAACACAATATCATCAACTAAAGCCCCACGAGATAAATCGTTCACGGGCTTATTTAAACCTTGCAACATTGGGCCGACACTGACCACATTGGCAGCACGTTGCACTGCTTTATAGGTGGTATTTCCTGTGTTCAAGTCAGGGAAAATAAACACGTTGGCACGTCCAGCGACTTGAGAGTCAGGGGCTTTTTGTCGTCCGACGCTTTCGACCGATGCAGCATCGTATTGCAATGGGCCATCAATCAGTAAATCGGGACGGCGTTGTTGCGCAATTTTTGTGGCAGTAGCGACTTTTTCGACATCTGCCCCAGCACCTGAAGTCCCTGTTGAGTAGCTGATCATGGCAATGCGTGGGTCAAGTCCAAAGGCTTTGGCTGAGTCAGCAGACTGAATTGCAATTTCAGCCAACTGTTCTGCAGTCGGGTCTGGGTTGATGGCACAATCGCCATAAACAAAGACTTCATCGGGCAATAACATAAAGAAAATAGAAGAAACCAGTGAGTAATTGGCAGAGGCTTTGATCAACTGAAAAGCAGGGCGAACGGTATTGGCTGTGGTATGAATCGCCCCTGAAACCAAACCATCTACTTGATCGAGTGCCAGCATCATCGTACCGAGTACTACGGTATCTTGTAGTTGAGCTTTGGCTTGCAGTGCATCCAATTTGCCTTTTCTAATTTCAACCATTGGCTCGACATAACGTTCACGAATACTGTCAGGATCAATAATTTGTAAATCTTCTGGAAGCTGAATGCCACGTGCTTTGGCAACTTCAGCCACCGATTCAGGTTTGGCGAGTAAAATACATTGCGCAATCCCACGTGCCTGACAAATTGCCGCAGCTTGTACAGTACGAGGTTCATCACCTTCAGGTAACACAATGCGTTTTTTCGCTGCAATGGATTTCTGTACCAGTTCATAGCGGAATGCAGATGGCGAAAGGCGAGGATGCACATTATTTTGTGTATGCTGGTCGAGCCAAGTGTGATCAATATGGCTTGAAACAAATCGAGTCACTTGTTCGGCGCGTTCGGTGTCATCAATTGGAATTTCATTGCCAAATTGCGCTAAACGTTGTGCTGTTTCTAAGGTATCGAGTTGCGTATGTAAAATAGGCAAACCTTGTTTAATGGCACTTTGGCAGAAAGCAAGAACATGGTCAGCAGGAGTCGATTGCTCCGTTAATACCAAACCAGCTAAAGGCGTACCATTACTGCTGGCAAGGCTAGCAGCCAGCAAGGCATCTGTACGTTGCGCAGGGCTAATAATCAGCTCGCCTGCAACAAATTTATGCAGTTCAAACTCAATATTAGACGCAATTAAACTGGTGTGTAAAATACGGCGTTGCTTGGCTTCACCTTGATGCAGCCATGTGCCATTGATAATTTCAGCAATATCCAAACTTCGAGGCACACTTAAAATATTGCTAAAAGGAACAAGTCCTAAAATTGGCAGGTCTTCTGTGCCAATGAAGTGATTATAACGTTGCAGTTCGAGGGTAAAGTCAGCCAGTTTTTCAACTAAACGCAGGCTCGGGTCGAGCGTCACTGGAATTTCAGCAGTTCCTTCAGGTAAACCTTTGGTACGCATAAATAACACGCCAGTGGTTCGTGCCGCGGCAGCACCACCAAACTGACGTAAATGTGCATCAATTTTTTCCGCCGTTTTTCGTGGATCTGCCAAGTCAGCAATACTGACCAAAACCACTTGTGCATCGAGCGCTTGCGCAAGTGCCGCATTCATTTCAATGGCGAAATGATCTTGTGCATTGGGTACAAGCCCTTCAACAATAATCACATCATGTTCAGCAGCAATCTTTCGATGTAAGGCGACCGCTTCTTCGAGTAATTCATCAATTTCGCCTAAACCAATCAACTGGTTCAAGCGTTCATAGGCAATCGGTTCAACTGAAGAATGCTGAAAAAGATGGCGATATAAAGTTGTGGTACGGTCTACGGTAGTTTCTGTAATTTGCGAAAACGGTTTTAAAAACCCAGCATTAATCCCTTTACAATCTAAGGCGTAAATCATGCCTAAACATGCCGAAGTGAGTCCAACGCTTTCGCCTGTGGGAATGAGTAAAATGGTATTCATAATAACCTTATAATTTCTTGATGTTTATATTGAGTTAAATTGATTTTTCAATGACTTGGAGGGTCTCTTGAGCGATTCGACCTTCTTCATCGGTTGGAATGACCCAAATGTGTGGTCCTGCGCCTGTATCAATACGATCTGCGACACCACGAGCTAAAGCATTATTTTTTTCTTGGCTCAACTGCAAACCAAAATGTGGTAAATAGCCCAGTGTTTTTTCACGGATATGCGCCGAGTTTTCGCCAATCCCTCCAGTAAAAACCACGCCGTCCAAACGAGGTAAGCTACAACTCAAAGCCGCCAAAGATTTTGCTAAACGATAACAAAATACTTCAATCGCAAGCGTTGCACCTTCATGTCCTTGTTCAGCGGCTTCTACTAAGGTTCGCATATCATTCGACAACGCTGATAAACCAAGCAAGCCACTTTCTTTATTCAACATATTGTCTATTTTCTGGATATCCCAGCCCAAGTTATTGGCAAGAAACAAATGCAAACTCGGATCGACATCGCCACTACGGGTTCCCATCACCACACCTTCAAGCGGCGTCATGCCCATAGATGTGTCCAGACTTTTACCATTCCATACGGCACAAGTTGAACTGCCATTGCCTAAGTGTGCATTTAACCACCCACCTTTATTTTTTTGACCCGCTAATTCACTGACACGCTCAGTGACATAGGCGTGGCTGGTACCATGAAAGCCATAACGGCGAATATGATGTTCTGTATATAAATATTGCGGCAGGGCGTAGCGATACGCATGTTCAGGCATGGTTTGATGAAATGCGGTATCAAACACCGCCACTTGAGGTAAATGCGGAAACAACTGCAGCGTTGCTTCAATGCCAATTAAATTGGCAGGATTATGTAAAGGTGCAAGCGGAATGGCTTCACGGATTCGGTCGATGGTCTGTTGCGTGAGTTGTACCGCCTGCGTCATATCTCCACCATGTACAACACGGTGTCCAATCGCTTCGGGTTGATATTCCGCCAACTGTTCTAATAAGGTTGCCAGCGCTTGAGCATGATCAGCCTGCGGAATAGCAAGTTTAAACTTATTGCCCTCTCGGTCGATCCCTTGGATGCGCGCATCGGCAGCGCCCAAATTTTCTGCTAAACCATGAATACGGTCTTGATGATGTTCTGAAATGAGCGCGTATTTAAGCGAAGACGAACCACAGTTTATTACCAGTACAGATTTAGCCACGTTTAACACCTAATCATTATTAATTTGAAAATCTAAGAATTTATAAGCAGTATTTAAATTTTGTCGCAACAAAGTGATCAATCTGAGTATAGTGCGAAATAAAGAAATTCTTATGATTGCTTTGTTTTTTAAAACAATTATTTGTATAGAAATATGTAAAAACACGATAAAGATCAATTTAATGGGATTTATCGTGTCGAGTGCAGCAAGAAGCGAAATTAGATTATTGGCGAATTTGTCCATCTCCAAAAACAATCCATTTTTGCGAAGTCAAACCTTCTAAACCGACGGGTCCACGAGCATGAATTTTATCAGTTGAAATGCCGATTTCAGCACCTAAACCATATTCAAAACCATCGGCAAAACGAGTAGAGGCATTAATCATCACTGAGCT
This sequence comes from Acinetobacter sp., assembly GCA_035426725.1. GTDB lineage: Bacteria > Pseudomonadota > Gammaproteobacteria > Pseudomonadales > Moraxellaceae > Acinetobacter. The sequence continues at coordinate 14,769 of DAOMAH010000002.1, read as the reverse complement.
TGAATCGACGCGTGCCAAGAATTCACGTGCGAGGCTAAAGTTTTCGGTAATAATCGCATCGGTATGATGAGAACCAAATTTGTTAATATGTTCAATTGCCTCATCCATGCCAGTCACCACTTTAATCGCGAGAATTGGGCCGAGATATTCGGTATACCAATCTTCCTCAGTTGCAGTTTTTACCGATACGCCTAAAATGCGTTGCGTTTCTGCACAGCCACGCAGTTCAACTTGTTTTTCATCATAAAGTTCGGCAATGCGAGGTAAGAATTTCTCTGCAATGGCTTCATCAACCAATAAGGTTTCCATGGCATTACACACACCATAACGATGTGTTTTAGAATTCAGTGCAATTGGCAAGGCTTTTTGTAAATCTGCCTGCGCTTCAACAAAGACATGGCAGTTGCCATCTAAATGTTTAATCACAGGAATTTTTGCTTCATTGCTGATGCGTTCAATCAAACTTTTTCCACCACGTGGAACAATCACATCGACATATTCAGTCATGGTAATTAGATGACCGACCGCCGCACGGTCTGAGGTATCAATCACTTGAACGGCACTTTCAGGTAAGCCAGATACTTGCAAACCATGTTGGATCGCAGTGGCAATAGCTTTATTCGATTCAAGCGCTTCAGACCCACCGCGTAAAATAATGGCATTGCCCGATTTCAAAGCTAAAGAGGCCGCTTCAAGGGTTACATTCGGTCTCGATTCGTAAATCATGCCAATCACGCCCAAAGGAACGCGCATTTTACCCAATTGAATGCCAGATGGACGGAACGCTAAATCGGTAATTTCACCAATCGGATCTACCAGTGAAATTACATCTTTTAAGCCCTGCAGCATGCCTTTGAAGCGTGCAGGCGTAAGCTCTAAACGATCGAGTAAAGAACTTTCGAGTTGTCGTTGACGACCATTTTCCATGTCAATATGGTTGGCTGCTAAAATATGCGCTTGATTATTTTCCAAAGCCGTATAAATTGCAGACAACGCATGGTTCTTTAAATGCGTCGATGCGCTGGTGAGCACACGCGAGGCTTGACGTGCCTGCATGCCGACCTGCTGCATATAATTTTCTATAGAATCGTGCATAACATTTTGATGACTACATGTATTTATAAAGATAGTAACAGTCAAATGCATTGCAATAAATAGGCGACACGGATAATTCAAAATTATAAATTTTGGTATATTTAAAATTATGATTAAAATTCGTAAGATATAAAGGAAATGGATTTTGCTTACATTTTTTGCAAAAGAATACTGCGCTAAACAAGATAAGTGGTGAAGGAAATGATTGCGTACAAAAGCTGCATTTGTATAGAATGAAAAAAGCATAGGATGAATGCTATACAAATGTTATTAATTTGTTATCTTGCAAGAAGAAATCGCCGAAAATGAGACTCTTACTGCAAAAAAATAAACAAGGATGGAGGAAGGACATGAATTCCCTAATCCAAATGGACTCGGATATGAATCATACCTACACGGGTTTTGGTTTTTTTGACATATACAATAAAAACAGTTTTAAACAGCCAGCTCGTACCACATGGATCGATGGTTGGAAAATTGAATATATGGCGATTGCAGATCCGAGTACGATCCACAAAACGCCCATTGTCATTGTCGGCGGCGCATTTCAAAACTTTAATTCATATAAATATTGTGTTGAGCATCTATTCGAGGCTGGCCCAATTATTTTGATTGATTTAGCTTCTATGGGCGCGAATCAACAGATTCGTAATGTAGACACAGGTGAGTCTGCAGCAGTTTTAGAACTTCCAGATTTATCAAAAATGTTAGGTCAATGGCTTGATATTATTGGGATTGATAAAGTCTCTGTTATGGGAATGTCCTTGGGTTCGGTCATTGCCTCATCATTTGCATCGCAACGTCCTGAATTGATTGACCGTATCGTGCTCATGGGCGTGATGCAGAAGACTCGTAAAAGTTGGCGTATGCTGCTTGAAGAATCATTGCATTTGATGCGTGAAGACCGCATGGAAGAATTTGGTCAAGCAGTTATTTTGTATTTGGTTAATCATGCCAAACTTGATAAAACACGCATGTCACCGACTGCAAAACGTTTGTTCTTTAGGCAAATGGCAGAGTTCACCACAACAGAACGTGAACGTTATGAAATTAACTGTAATCGTCTATTGCGTTTAAGCGATGTGCCCGTTGCCCAATGTAAAACTTTGGTTGCAGCAGGTCAGTACGATAGTTTTACTTTGCCACATGAAAATGCAAATTTTGCTTTGCAATGTGATGACATGCAGTTTGCATTGATTGCCAATGCAGATCACGTACCGCAGTTGCAACGCCGTAAAGAAACCATGAGTTTATTTGCTGCCTTCTTAAAAGGTGAATCCATCGACGAGCTAGATGGCATTATCACGATGAATCGTGAGCAAATGAAAAATATGGAGCGTCGTGGTGAAGAGCGAATCACTGTTCTACAACCGAATTCAAAACTAAGTCACCGTCATTTGGACACTGAAGTCGCTGTTCAAATCGTCGACATGACTTATTTTGGGGTGTTACTAAAATTAGATGATCTTGAAGAATTGCCTTTCGTTTCTGAGCATCCGCGTGACCTTGCTTTGCATTTAACGGATGAACAGGGTGAGTTTAAAATTGAATGTTTAATTTTCGAAACCGATGAACAAGGTATTCGAGTGTTGTTTAAACATGGCAGTTTTGATGTGGCTGAACGATTGTTGAAATTTATTGAACTGCAAAAACAAGTTTAATGCTTATGTTTTAGCAACCCATAAAAAAAGTGGCTCATGTAGCCACTTTTTTTATATAAACATTTATTTATTGCTGGCGTGAATCATCCAAACTAAATCACCCAAATGTTGCTCTTTACTGGCTAATGTAATGCGATCAAAAAATTGTTTGGGTTGCGTCACTCGAACGTCTTTAAACCCTGAGTCATGGAAAAACTGTTCCACTTCTGCAGGCGTTTGGAAATGAAAGCTAAAGGCACTACGGGACATCCATTTCAAAAGACGACTACTATTCCAAATAATCGTCGCCAGTTTATTTTGAGTCGGCTCAGGATAGAGATCAGTTAAATAATGCAATTCTTTGAAATCACGACCATAGCTTGCAATGGCTTGAACCAGTTGCTGCAACAGCGGCTTATCAAAATAATTAATCAGTCCTTCACTAATAATGACCAGCGGACGCGTTGGGTCAAACACTTTGAACGCCTCAGCAAACGCATCGGTAAACAAATCGACCGATAAAATATCTTCGACATTGGGCTCAATTTGCTGCAAAGCGGCTTGTTTGGTTGCAGCCATATCTGGCAAATCTAGTTCACGGTAGCGAATGGTTGGATAATGCTGTCTAAACCACCAGCCACGTGGTGATAAACCACAGGCAATTTCAAGAACTTGCAAATCAGGATGTTGTTCAATCAGGCTTTGAAGATGCGTATCGAGCATGCTGTGACGCTGTTTAAGCGTAGTACGCATGCTGCCCCCGACATATTTTTCTGCCCAACTTTCTAGCGGATGAACGAGTGCAGCAAGTGTTTTACCTTTTGCAGTCGCAAAGACAGGATGTGAAATCCCCATGCGATACCAAATATAACCTGTGTAATGCGCGGTAAATGAAATATGGCGGTGCTTTGAAAGTTGTTGTGTCATCTGTCCTAGACTCTTATTCCTGATTTTTGTTTATAACGATATTTTAATCGTGTACCGCTGAAGCTTATCCATTACTCAGCGAAGTTTCTAACTGGAGTTACTTTGGTTTGCCCCAAGGCAACTCCAGCATTGTCATCTGCAAATGCTATTGGTCTGAAGTAAGTTAAAACGAATTTTTAAAGTCTTCAATGACTTTTCTGACACTTTGCCAAGTTCCATCCAAAGTCAGAGTCGTTCCCACTTGAATATTGGGTATTTTGCCACGCATACGTTCTAAGCGTTGTTGATTTGGCAGCGCAATATGCTGAATACCGTCTAAGGCAATACATGCTGCTGCACGGTCATTACAGACCAAGCCCATATCACATCCAGCGTGTAATGCTGCTTGAATCCGTGAATCTGCGCCACCTGCCACACACGCGGCTTGCATACTCAAATCATCCGAAAATAACACGCCATCAAATTTAAGTTGTTGGCGTAAAATATTTTGTATCCAAAATGGTGAGAAGCCAGCAGGATTTGGGTCAACTTGATCATAAATCACATGAGCTGGCATGAGCGCATCTAATTGCGGCATTAATTGGATAAAACTTTGCATGTCTTTATCGTAAATTTCTTGGTAACTACGGCTATCAATTGCTGCGGCAACATGTGAGTCCGCTTTGACCGAACCATGACCAGGGAAGTGTTTGCCAGTCGTTGCCATCCCCGCTTTTTTCATACCTTGCATAAATGCGCCTGCAAGCGGCACGATGTCTTGCATGTTTTGTGCAAAGCCACGATCACCAATCACATCGCTGACATCATTTAGATCTAAAACAGGGGCAAAGCTAAAATCAATACCGACAGCAAGAACTTCAGTTGCCATCAACCAACCACATTGTTCAGCAAGCGTGATGGCTTGTTCTGGGTGATGAAGATAATGTTCGCCTAAACGACCCATAGCCGGTAGTAGCGTGAAGCCTTGTCTTAATCGTTGTACACGTCCACCTTCTTGATCGACAGCAATTAAAATATCAGGGCGAATTTGGCGCATATGATCGGTCAAAGCACGGACTTGTTGAGGCGACTCAATATTACGTCCAAATAAAATCATGCCGCCCACTTGGGGTGCTTGCAACAGTTCAATATCTTCTTGGGTAAGTTCTGTGCCAGCAATATCCAGCATTAATGCGCCGATCATAGGGATTCCATTGAAATTTTTGATGTAAAAAACGTTAGCCAAATTGTGCAATGATTTGCTACATTTTGTCAGTACAGAATATGATAAAACAACATGATATTGATGATAAATTTCGATTGATCATTTATTTATGATGTTCAATGATCTTTACGCATTGATAAAAAAATTGCATCGCTTATATTCATATTGACCTGATCAGCGTGTAATAATTGCCATATCCAAGGAAGCACCAAAATTTTATGAAACTTCAAATGATAGCGTGTGCAGTTGCAGTTGCGACTGGTAGTTTATTTTTTACCTATACCGTAAATGAAGCGTTTGCAGCAACGGAAGCTCCTGTCGTTTCAAGCACAATTCAACCCTCCCAAGAACAGGCATTGGTGGCTCGACAGCTAGCAACTTTAGTAGATCGTCAGCATTATTTAAATTTGCGTTTAGATGCGACCACCTCAAATCGTATTTTAGATATGTATCTAGATAGCCTAGACCCAGACCATTCATTGTTTTTAGCGAGTGAAGTTGAAGAATATAAGAATAAATACGGCGCAAATTTTGGTGTGGCATTAAAAACAGGAAACTTGGCTGGACCGTTTGCGATACACGCGCAATACCGTGAACGTTTAAAACAGTTTTATGAATACATGTTGGCAGAATTGAAAAAACCGCAAAATCTGCAACAGAAAGATGTGTATTTAGAAGTTGACCGCGAAAAATCAGCTTATTTTAAAACGACTACTGAGCAAAAAGCACAGTGGCAGAAGATGTTGGTTTCACAGTTGATTAATTTGACTATTGCCAAAGAAGAAGAGCTAGCCAAGCAAAAAGCATTAAAGGCAAATCCATCACTGGCGAATGGGCAAGATTTAACAGGCCCAGAAGATTTAACGCCAGTTCAGACCTTGACCAAGCGTTATACACGTCAATTAGAGCGTATGGGACGTTTGAAAAGTGATGATGTATTAGACAAAACGCTCAATGCGATGCTTGCGACCTACGATCCACATAGCAACTATTATCCACCGATTGATGCGATGGAATTGAATCGTCAAACTACCTTGCAATTAGAGGGTATCGGTGTGTCGATTCGCCCAGAACGAGGCAATGAAGACTACACCAAAATCGAAACCATTGTTGAGGGTGGGCCTGCCAGTAAATCTGGGCAAGTAAAATCTGGCGATCGCATTATTGGTGTGGCGCAAGATGGCGAGAAAATGATTGATGTCATTGGTTGGCCAAGTTCTGAAATTGTCGGACTCATTCGCGGCAAGCGTGGCACTAAAATTACCGTGAGATTATTGGCTACTGGCGCGTCTATGAGCCAAGCACGAAATGTCAGTCTAGTACGAGATGTCATTCAAGAAGAAGATGCGGGCGTGCGTTCACGTACCGTTGAAGTGACGCGTGATGGAACTAAACATGTGTTTGGTGTGCTTGAAATTCCATCCTTCTATTTTGATTACCGTTCACGTCGTGCAGGTGCAGAGTACCGTTCGGTTTCAGAAGATACCGCTAAAGCCCTTGAGTCACTAAAAGCTCAAAAAGTAGAAGGTATCTTGATTGATTTGCGTAATGATCCAGGTGGTTCTCTCGAAGAAGTAGCGCGTATGCTTGGGCAAGTCATTAAGTCAGGCCCTGTGGTGCAAATTCGTGATGGCAATGGCAATGTCAGTGTGTATGAAGATACCGATGGTGGGGAGCAACTTTACGCTGGCCCAATGGCGGTATTGATAAACTTAGCATCGGCATCGGCAAGTGAAATTTACTCAGCGGCCATCCAAGATTACGAACGTGGCATCATCATTGGCAGCACCACGACAGGTAAGGGAACTGCACAAGTTCAGCTGGATACCTTGGCGCACGGTCAAGCAACACTCACACAACGTAAGTTCTATCGTGTAACTGGCGGCAGTACGCAAAATAAAGGCGTGATTCCTGATATTAAATTGGTCGATATATACAACGAAGAGTTTGGTGAACGTAAATCCAAAAATGCCTTGAAATGGGACACTATTCCGACAGCACCGTTTAAGCGTGCAGGTTCAACTCAACCATACGTGGCTAAATTATCTCAAGCGTCTGCTCAACGAACTTTAGCGGATTCTCAATTTAAATATTTAGAAGCCCGTACTGCGATCAACAAAAAAACGTCTGAACAGAAAAAAGTGGTATTAGATATTGATCAACGCCGCGCTGAATTGATGGACTTGGAAAAGCAAACTTTAGCAGTTGAAAATCAACGTCGTGCGGAAACAGGTCAAGCACCATACGCGAATTGGGAAAGTTATCAAGCGTCGATTGATGCCTTAGTGGAATCGCGTGCCAAAATGAAAGCGCATTTACGCCCAGCCTTACCAGAGGAGGAAACCTTCGTTACGGAAGCTGCGAATGTTCTACTCGATTATGCAAAGTTGCAAGGGCGATAAATGGTTGTTAGTTAATGTCCAAATAAAAAACCCTGTTATCTGTAACAGGGTTTTTTATTGCTTTATTGGAATTATTTTGCACGAAGCCAAATTTGTGTGCGACCGAGCAAAGATACACCCACGAAGCCACGCAAAGTCAAACGGTTACCATTGGGCGATAATTTTGCTGAAAGACTATAAATGCGACCACTCAGTGGATCTAAAATTTTTCCATCACCGTATTTAAAATCTTTTTTATGTTTGAGGTTATGGATAATAGATAAACCTAAAATGGGTTTATTAGTATAGGGCGCAGGACAGCCTGCACAAAATTCTTTAGGGGTATAGCCTGCCCTCGGGGTAATTTTAATGATTCGGCCTTCATACGTTCCATTCGTTTTTTGGCTGATTTCAATTTGCGCTTTAGGTGCTCCAGTAACATCATCCACACTTTGCCAGACACCTGTAATGTCTTGTGCAAACGTTAAAGGGGCAAAGCCAAGTAGAAAAGTTAATGCCATAATTTTTGTGTTCATGTTCCAGCCTCCTAATAGCGATCACTTTTTCTAGTATTTGGATTTTATATAAATAATTCAAATGCTATTCAAAAAATGTACATGATTTTTCAAGATAAAAAACAATTCTTTGCTTATTCTGAATAAAAAAGTTTCCTTGGTGTTATCTTACACCAAAGAAACTTCTAGTAGACCGTATTCACTAAACAAGCATTCAATACTGGTTAATTAATTTGAGATGCGAATTATTCACGAATCCAAATTTGATTACGTCCTAACACTGATACACCGACATAACCACGTAAATGTAAACGTTTGCCATTGGCACTTAATTTGGCTTTCATACTATAAATTTTACCAGTATTCGGGTCTAAAATACGACCACCAGTATAATTGTTGCCTGAACTATGTTTTAAACCAGTGAGTGTATCTAAACCGAGAATTGGTTTGTTGGTGTAGGGAGCTGGGCAGTCTACACAGATTTCCTTTGGTGTATAACCTAAACGAGGGGTAATTTTGACAACTTTGCCGACGTAGTTGCCATTCGCATCTTTGCGAATTTCGACTTGACCTTTTGGTGCACCAGTCTTGTCATCAATCGTTTGCCATAGACCTGTAATATCTTCTGCAAAAGCCAAACTACTTAGAACCGAAAAAAATAAGACACTTATAATTTGTTTCTTCATTGTTAAAATCCTTTTATCAGCTTATTAGCCGTATTTCATTATGTGCAAATAGTGATAACCAGTTCAATCATTATTTGTTATTTGAGCTAAAAATTATGGTAAAGATAAAATAAATAAAGGCAACCAAATGGCGGTGAAGACACCATTTACTGCCATACCGAAAGCAGCGTAACGTCCTGTGACTGGGCCACGTTGCCATGCTTGAGCCGTTCCAATGGCATGTGCCGCCAAACCTAAAGCCAAGCCTGAAGCGCGTTCATCATGAATGTGTTTTAGAATCCAAGGTGAAAATGCCGCACCAATCACCCCAGATAAAATCACAATTAAAGTGACCATCATCAATGGCGCATGCAATAAGGTAGCAATGTTTAATGCAATTGGCGTTGTGACTGCACGTGTTGCAAATGCCATTATGGTTGGTTCAGACAAATGTAGAAGATAGGCAAGTCCCATCGGTAAAGCAACAGCACTGATACTGGCAAAGCATAAAATTCCAATCATTGATTTAATTGGTAAATCATCATAACGCATAGCAGCCAAAGGAATGGCTAATGCGACGGTAATATAACCCAGTAGATGATTAAATAATGTGTTCACGCTATTCATGTATTTTTGATAGGGCACACCTAAAATGCTCAATAAACCAATCACAATAAATGTGGCAAAAACAATAACAGGCACTTGTGGTAATTTTTTATTTAGTGGCTTTGCCGCTAAATAGCTAATGAAGGTAATGATAAATCCGTAAACGATCATCAACATATTCAATCTCCTATAACCAACGTTTTGCCATTTTGGCGTAAATCCATAAAGGCAATAAGGTACTCAAGGTCAAAATAAAGAGAAACACAGGAATTTGTTTGCCTAAATGAACCAACATTATTAAAGAGCCTGCACAAATTGGCAGGAAAGCAAAGGCGCTTTCTTTCATTATTTTATTATTGGTATCGATTAGCCGATGAGGAATTCTTCTAAATTTTCTCCACATGAATAAAGTCGTGAGTAGCCCTATCAATCCAAGCAAATTGCCTAATTCAGGATGATGAAAAATCTTGGCAATGGCGACAGCGCTTTCACGAAACACAATGATCAACAAAATGGTGGATAACCATGCCATCCAATCAATATTTTTCATTTTACATCATCCTTTTGCTCAAATTCTTCCAAAGGTCGCTGGAATAGAGCTGCTTTATCACCCAAAATTTCATTTAAAGGCAAATGAGCTTGGTTAAGGAGTTGTTGTAGTTTGTGCGGCGCGATACAAACAGAAAGATGTAAATTTCCTTCATCGTCATATTGTTCCGTTTGAATAACATTGAGTGTGTAGAGTTGTGTACGAAGCTTGCCATAAGCGGGTTTAAGCACTAAATCGAACTGTTGTAATTGTCCCAATAAGCATTGTTGAACCGCTTCGCTTAGCAACGCCAAACCTTGTCCTGAATGTGCTGATACATAAACTTGATTCGGAACGTTCGGCTCTTTATATATAATTTTTGCGGCATCACCACTCAAGTCTATTTTATTGTAGACATGTAAAATGGGTGCATCGGCGCCAATTTCGTTAAGCACAGATTCGACGGCTTCAATCTGTTCGAGCATGTTGGGACTACTGCTATCAATGACATGCAACAGCAGTGTTGCTTCCAAGGTTTCTTCTAAGGTGGCTTTAAATGATTCAACCAAGTCATGTTGAAGATTTTTAACGAATCCGACCGTATCCGCTAGAACAACTGTGCCAATACCATCCCATTCTAAACGACGCAATGTTGGATCGAGAGTGGCAAAGAGTTGATCGGCAGCATAAACATCACTTTTTGCTAAAGTATTAAATAATGTTGATTTCCCCGCATTGGTATATCCCACCAAAGATATGGTCGGAATCGCCGCTTTTTGCCGTGCAGCTCGACCTTGTAAGCGAGTTTGTTGGACTTTAATCAGTTTGTCTTTAAGTTGGGTCATTCGCACACGAATCAGTCGGCGATCGGTTTCCAGTTGAGATTCACCTGGCCCACGTAGACCAATACCACCTTTTTGTTGTTCCAAGTTGCCAGTAAACCCTCGAATTAGCCGAGTGGATAAATGTTTAAGTTGAGCCAATTCGACTTGTAATTTACCTTCATGGGTGCGTGCACGTAAGGCGAAAATATCTAAAATTAAACCAGTGCGATCAATCACACGGCATTTTAAAATTCTTTCTAAGTTGCGTTCTTGGGCAGGGGAAAGGGATTGATCAAAAATAACTAGTTCAGCTTCAAGATGTCGTGCTAATTCAGCAATTTCTTCGACTTTACCTGAGCCAATAAAATACTTTGGGTCAGGTCGACTTCGTTGTACAGTCAAATGTTCTAAAATTTCTGCACCAGCAGATTGAGCGAGTAGTTGAAATTCCTCGGCATCAAGATCATCGAGCAATTGCACACACACGCTAACTAAAATTGCCCGTTCGCCGCCTTGGTTTCGCTCAAATTTTTCCACGCTGTGCTTATACTCTTAGGGTTAAAGTCTTATTCTAAAATAAACCTCAACGAAAGGGAAAAGACTTCATCAATTAAATAAATTTGTGCTTGGGTGATTCTGGGGTAGTGCAAGGAAATTGATATGTACGTAAGCGAATAAATTATAAAAATCTAGAAATATCAATATTTAAATGAATTTAAACATTGCGATTTACATTTATTTTTCCACACAGGCCACTTTTATAATTTATATGTAAATTTAGGCATGCTATAACTAAGTTAATTTAATGCATCTATGCATACGGTATTAATGGTTTTTATGGCTGAACAAACAACAACACTAAATTCAACTCCTCCCAATATTTTTTCAAAATTCAGCTTATATAGTCGAAAGTTAGTCGCTGGTTTTGAAGCCGTTGGTGAAGGTTTTTACTTGATTTATCGTCATGGTTTATACAAAGACCCGAACAACCCACAGAACACTCGTTATGTGCAATATGTTTGCCGTCGTTTATGTGAAGTATTCAACCTTGAAGTACAGGTGCATGGCAGTATTCCGCGCGCGCCAGCGTTATGGGTCAGTAACCATGTGTCATGGCTAGATGTTGCGGTTTTGGGTTCAGGAGCTCGGATTTTTTTCTTAGCCAAAGCAGAAGTCGAAAAATGGCCCATTTTGGGTAGTTTGGCAAAAGGTGGCGGTACTTTATTTATTAAACGTGGCTCTGGCGATTCGGCGCGTATACGTGAGCAGATTGCCGCATTTTTAAAACAAGATATTCCAGTCTTATTTTTTCCTGAAGCGACCACAACAGATGGGAGACAGGTTAAAAAATTACATGGTCGATTACTTGGGGCTGCCATTGATGCTCAACGCCCTGTACAAGTTTGTGTGATTTGTTATGTGAACCAGCAAGGTGAGTTAGACATGGTTGCGCCGTTCATTGGCGAAACGTCATTCGCTGAACACGTACAAATGATTTTAGAGATGCCCAAAGTCACCGCACACTTAATGACGCTTCCTGCAATTTCTGTGGAAGGGCATACGCTCGAAAGCTTAACTGAAGAAGTAGATGCAAAAATGCGTGAAGGGCTGAGTAGACTACATCAAAAAGTGTTAATGGTGCAGCCGACAGACAACGAGATTACATAAAACCTTGGATTGGCAACCACGAAATAATTTTCATACTTGTTCGTTCCCACCATTTCATACGAGGTTCTTTTTTATAAATAACGGTGCTTTCAG
>DAOMAH010000002.1:0-2522 GCA_035426725.1 Acinetobacter sp. | reverse complement strand
AGGCTCACTTTGGCTTTTTTGACTAAAGCATCGGTATTTTTATCCAAATCATGCTTATCAATCGCAGGGAGGAATTCATAGAGTTGTACGCCTTGCTCTAATAAATCTTGACGATATTTTCCATAGAAGGCATGCACAACAGCAACATCATTCGCCTTAAAAGAATTGGTAAGAACGCGCACTTTAACGCCTTTTTGAGCCAAGTCACTGAGCATTTTTGCGCCTTTTTTTTCAGGCACAAAATAAGCCGAAATCAAATCAATATTTTTTTCAGGTTGTTCCAAGTGATTAATCAGTTGAAAGTTTAAATGTTCTTCTTTTTTTGCCTTAGATTTAATTTTGTCGGGCGAGTCTTTGACCACTTCGGCTTTGACCCATTCCAGTACAAGATCACGATTTAAAAACTCATCAATGGCTTGTGCGCGACGGGTTAAATCTAAGAAATTTTGTACGGTTGAACGTCGATAGTGTTCATCAAGTTGTTGCTTTAAGCTTTCATAACTAAGTCGATGTGATTTTTGACTGACAATTTCACGCACATCATACGCGTATTCATGATTCCAATAATCATCAAAAGAATCGGAAATTTCATGAACCGCCGTGCCAAATAACATGACATCCACATCAGAAAATTGATAATTATCGCTCACGTTATAATATTGGTTAGTCATATTTCGACCGCCAATCAAGGCAATTTGATGATCGGCGATAAAACTTTTATTGTGCATGCGGCGGTTAATGCGTTTTAAATCGAGCACCATATCAAGGCTGCGATGTTTGCGAAATCGATAAGGATTAAACAATTTAACTTCAATATTTGGATGTTGCGCTAAAGCTAAAAAGATACCTTCAGTATGCTTGGCATTATTGTCATCAATTAATAATCGAACTTTTACGCCACGATCTGCGGCACGAATTAAAGCATGTAAGGCGAGCGCGCCAACTTTATCGTTATCCCAAATGTAATACTGCAAATCTAAGGTTTTTTCAGCGCGATCAATTAAACGTAATCGAGTTGCCAGCGCTTCTAATGGTTCAAATAAAACATGGTAGCCCGTGAGTCCTTCATGTTGTTTTTGTAAAGGCTCAATCATTTGTGCTAATGAGGTTTGCGAGGTATCAATCGTTGTAGTCGGTTGAGCTAAATATTCAGTTTTATGTTTTGGAAGGGTGCTGCATCCTGTTATCGAAAAGGCGAAAAACATACTGATCACTAACATTTTTTTATTGTAAGCGCTTGTACTTATTTTTGTATATTTTCCATTTAAATGAGAAAATTGGTTCATTATCTTTACTAATTAGACGTTAAATCTGAGTATAGCACTGCATTGGCAAAGATAAATATTAGATGCAACAGATGTCTTGGATCTGAAGTTAATGAGAAACCTAATGTGGAATTCAGACACGATAATTTTTAGTTTTTATTTAATTTTTGCCGTATTGGCCTGTTGGGCATTGGCTCAAGCTTGGCGACATCAAGCGAAAACGGAAACCATTCATCCTTTTAAAGCTTTTGTACATTTGTTGGCATTTTATCTTTCTTATTTATTGGTTCCTTTGTGTTTTTTTAGTTTGTATGCAGGTTGGTCAGGTTTTTATTCTTTGCATCAGGCAGTTTTTATATTTTTGCTCAGTAGCGTGTTGGTCTATGCACGTTTCATTGAACCACATCGAATCCAAATCAAACACCATCAATATCGCTTAAATCCGAATAAAAATTTTACCCATCCTGTAAAAGTCGCATTAATTGCTGATTTACATGTGGGATTATTCTCTGGGCATGAGCGCCAGTTAAAAGCCATCGTGAAAAAATTGAATGAGCAACAGCCCGATGTAGTTGTAGTGGCAGGTGACTGGACGTACGAACCTGAAAATCAACTGGTTCAAGAATTGGCAGTTTTAAAACAAATTCAAGCTCCTGTCTATTCGGTACCTGGAAATCATGATGAGCAATATCCTGGCCCCCCCATACAAATGCTGCTCAATGAAGCTCTTTTAAAGTCTAATGTGATAGATATTGTGGGGAAAGTCGTAGATTTTGATGAGTTTCGTTTAATCGGGGTTGGAGATTTATGGGCAGGTAAGGCGAATATGCGATATATGTTGGAATTGCCTCAAGATAAACCATGGCTAATTTTATCGCATAATCCAGATACCGTGGATATGGTGCCTGACTTGGGAACTCGTGCTTTAATGTTGTCGGGGCATACGCATGGCGGGCAAATCGAATTGCCTTGGATTACCAGTTATATTATGAAGCACGTTTCAATTTTGGGTCATAAAAAAGGCCTTTACTCACATGAGCACGCCGATGTTTTTGTTACGGTTGGAACGGGCATGGTTGGTGTGCCTTTTCGTTTTCGAGTACCACCGACGATTGATATTATTGAGCTGATCTAATAAAAAGAGATTTAAATATAATTGGATAGAAATAGTGTGAAATTTAACCACTCGTTTCTCAATCCATAAAAACCGCTTGCGCTGTCTCAATAAAGCTGTAGAATGCGGCACAGTTGGAGACG
>DAOMAH010000001.1:7567-27458 GCA_035426725.1 Acinetobacter sp. | reverse complement strand
GCTCAGCGGCAATTTGAGCTTCTTCTGCTTCACGTTTTTTGCCTGCTTCTTGAGTTGCAATTTCAGCAGTTTGTTCTGCTTTACGGATTGAAATTTCACGCTCTTGTTGAAGTTTTGCATATTCTTCTTCACGCGAAATTTCTAAACGCGCACGCTCTGCTTGTAGGTTTTTAGCACGAATTGCCAAGTCAGCATCTTGTTCAATGTCATTACGTTTTTTACGACGATCTTCAATGGTTTCGGTCAGCTTAGTTAAACCTTCAGCATCAAAAGCATTTTGTGGGTTAAAGAATTTAAAACTGGTTTGGTCTAAACCTGTAAGTGAAACCGTTTCAAGTTCTAAACCATTTTTGGATAAATCTTCCGATACGACTTGCTGAACTTTTTGTACGAAATCGACGCGTTTTTCATGTAGTTCTTCCATCGCCATTTCCGCAGCAACAGCACGTAAAGAATCGACAAATTTACCTTCGACTAAATCTTTTAATTCAGGTGGCGACATGGTTTTACGACCCAGTGTTTGCGCAGCAGTTGCAATAGATTCACCTGTTGGTTTAACACGAACGTAGAACTCTGCCATCACATCAACACGCATACGATCACGGGTAATTAATGCCTGATCCGCCGCACGCTTTACTTCTAAACGCAAAGTATTCATGTTGACTGGAATAATTTCATGCAACACAGGGAGTACGATTGCGCCGCCATTCAAAATAACTTTTTCGCCCCCAAAACCAGTTCGTACAAAAGAAACTTCTTTACTTGAACGAGTGTATAAACGGGCAATAATAAACCCGATAAAAATTAATGCGGCAAAAATAACCGCAGCAATAATTAAAATTTCAGTCAATGCTGAACTCAACATCTAAATTACCTCATGATTTATATAAAAAATTAAGTCGAAATTGCTTGGAATCCAATTTTCGTTCGTTGCGTTAAAATTACGTCCTGACCTTGATGGAAAACAATATCTAGCTCAGGTTCAACTAAAACGTAATGGGTTTGACCAAATTGGTCTTTTACTTTGGCTTGAGCAGGGGAGTTTGGTTTTGCATCCCCTAAAATAATCTGCGCGGTACGACCCACCAAATCATCAGTATGAATGGCAGTTGTTTCATCTTTAGGAATTATTTTGGCGATGCAAGCGGCACTCACACGCACCAACGGCATACATAGAAATAAACAGGCAGGCGTAATAATCCAAGCAGACAAAAAATGTTCAGTGATGCTATAGAAAATATCCTGAATAATAAGACCTGTCAGTGCATAAATAGTCAGGAAAATAATCAACCAGATGAGCAAAGGCACTTTGCCTAAATACAGCCATTCTAAAAGTTGCGTGAACGCATTACCTGAAGATTCAATTGACGCATCGGCATGATCCACATCGAACAGACTATCAGGCAAAAATTGCTCTAAAAAACTAGCACTGCCACCCACAAGCAATAAAATGAACTCTAGCACGCCAATAAACAGGCAAAGCATTAACGCAATACTAAAAACAATATTTGATGGATGGATTAATAAGTCCCATATCATTTGCATAACTCTTATATCTTTTTGAGATAATTAATAAAATTTTTATAAAAATAAAACAGTTATAAGATTAATGCGAACTGGTTGCAATTACAACTGAAATTGTTCTGATTGTTATTTTAGAGCAGATGATTATGGTTATTCAAAATAAGCATTCAAAAATAGAATATTCAAATGTGATTGAAATCATGGCAATAAAAAATCCCCAAACGGGGATTTTAAAAAGATTAGATGTTATTCAACCAGAAAACTAATTTTCAAATTTACGCGATACTCAGTAATTTTATTGTCCTTGATCACGACTTTTTGCTCGTTAATCCATGCACCTTGAACATTTTTAACCGTTTCAGTCACTTTGGAAATTCCTGTTTGAATCGCATCTTCAAAACTTTTGTTGCTGCTTGAATTGACTTCGACGACTTTAGCAATAGACATAATAATCTCTCTTGGAATGTTGTAGTTATTGAAAAATTATCATAGATCAAAAAAACCTCCATACGCCTGCTATTAACTTTTCATTGCCAAAAGCTCACATGATTTTACAATTGAGTCATTGCTGAAAAAAGAATAAAAAAAACGCAATGATTGGGGTGATCATTGCGTAGAACTACGAATCTGTAAACAGTTTCGGTTGAAAAGAGAAATGTTATTGAAGATTAGGCTTGCTAACCTACAAGCACATCTTATTTAAAATGTGAAAAGCCTTCATTGGTAGTCTTGTTAAGTACTGTTAAATGATGTTAAAAAGTGACAAAAAATGTTAGTTTTATATTTTCTGCTTAAGTTCCTAAATAAAACTTAAATAATTGAGTTCATTAAAAAAAGCCCATTACAGGGCTTTTAATTAGATGAAAGATGTAAATTAGAATTTAAATAAACCTAATCCAGATTTTACCTCATCTAAAGTTTCTTGCGTAATATCGCGGCATTTTTCGGTGCCTTGCTTCAAAATATCCATTATATAGTCTGGATCTTTTTCAAGTTCAGCACGGCGTTCACGAATAGGACTAATCAATTCTTTTAAAACAGCTTCTAGGCGTTTTTTTACCGTACCATCTCCCAAACCACCACGACGATAATGCGCTTTAAGTTCTTCAACTTCTTCTTTATTGACATCAAATGCATCTAAATAGGTAAATACTACATTGCCTTCGACCTGACCTGGGTCTTCAATTCGTAAGTGATTTGGGTCTGTGTACATCGCATTCACTGCTTTTTTGATGTCTTTATCTGAGGCATTGAGCACAATGGTATTGCCAAGCGATTTCGACATTTTAGCTTTACCATCAAAACCAGGTAAGCGGCTTACATTCGATAATAAGGCTTTGCATTCAGGTAGGAGGTCATGTCCGATTTGACGATTCAAACGACGTACAATTTCGTTAGTTTGTTCAATCATTGGAATTTGATCTTCACCTACAGGAATTACGGTCGCTTTAAATGCAGTAATATCAGCCGCTTGAGCAACGGGGTAACACAAGAAACCTGCAGGAATATCACGTTCAAAGCCACGCATTTGAATTTCAGACTTAATGGTTGGATTGCGTTCCAAACGTGCAACTGTTACAAAATTCAAATACAACATCGTCAGTTCATTTAGCGCAGGTAAACAAGACTGCACACAAATCGTGGTTTTGGTCGGGTCAATGCCTACCGCCAAATAATCTAGTGCCACTTGCAAAATGTTATTACGAACTTTTTCAGGATTATCTGCATTATCCGTGAGTGCTTGCGCATCGGCGAGTAATAAATGTTGATGATGACTGTCTTGTAAACCAACACGAGAGCGTAATGAACCGACAAAATGTCCCAGATGAAGCTGCCCAGTTGGGCGGTCGCCAGTTAAAATAATGGGACGTTGATCAACATTA
The DNA here is from genome assembly GCA_035426725.1 of Acinetobacter sp. Classification (GTDB taxonomy): domain Bacteria; phylum Pseudomonadota; class Gammaproteobacteria; order Pseudomonadales; family Moraxellaceae; genus Acinetobacter. Next base: position 24,051 of record DAOMAH010000001.1, on the reverse strand, counting down.
CTCATGATAGTTCCAAGATTCAGTCATTTGATTTATATAAAATTGGCACTATTGTACGGCATATTGATATGCTGCGGTGAACCGAATAAAAGTTGTCTATAAAAATAATCCAACAAATTTATCGAGCTAGATATAAAAAAAATCCAAATCCACTTTACAATGGCTCAATAAATACAAACTGGGAAATAACAATGGCGAGTGGTTTATTATTATTACTTGATGATATTGCAACGATTTTAGATGATGTCGCTTTGATGAGTAAAGTGGCAGCGAAGAAAACGGCAGGGGTGTTAGGTGATGACTTAGCATTAAATGCGCAGCAAGTCAGTGGTGTACGTTCAGACCGAGAGTTATCAGTGGTTTGGAGCGTTGCAAAAGGTTCATTTGTTAATAAGCTTATTCTCGTACCTTTAGCACTTTTAATTAGTGTGGTTGCGCCGTGGTTAATTAATCCTTTATTGATGATTGGCGGTTTATTTCTATGCTATGAAGGCGTTGAAAAAGTCGTGCATATGTTGCTGCATAAAAAAGCCCAAACTGCAGATGAAGCCAGTGAGAGTTTGCAGCAACTTGAAGTTGATTTAGACAAGTTTGAACAAGAAAAAATTAAAGGTGCTGTTAGAACCGATTTTATCCTCTCTGCTGAAATTGTGGTCATTTCGTTAGGTACAGTTGCTGCTGCCTCATTTATGACTAAAGTATCAGTATTAAGTGTAATTGCCATTCTGATGACGGTTGGGGTTTATGGTCTGGTTGCCATGATTGTTAAAATTGACGATTTAGGTCTATATTTAACAGAACAAACGTCAAATTTGAAAAATATAATCGGGCGTGGTTTGTTGGCGTTTGCACCGATACTGATGAAAACATTGTCTATTGTGGGAACAGTTGCGATGTTCTTGGTTGGTGGTGGCATTATTAGTCATACCATTCCGTGGTTGCATCACTTTACAGAACATACGGTTGATCAGGCTGAATTGATTCCAAGCGTAGGTTCAATTGTTGGTGCATTGACCCCAACGATGATTAATTTAGGCATCGGTTTGGTTGCAGGTGCAATTGTATTGATCATTGTGAGCATGATTCAAAAACTGTGGAAAAAAAAATCAGCTTAAATTAAATTTATTGTCATCTTTATAATAATAATGTGAGGTCGCTATGCGTTGGAAAGGTCGTCGAATTAGTACCAATATGGAAGACCGTCGTGGTGGTGGCGGAAAAGCAGGTGGTATTAGTATTATTGGTTTAGTTGTGGCGTTTGTCGCGTGGAAATTTTTTGGGGTCGACCCGCAACAGGCATATCGAGCAACGCAAGCGGTGACTAACTCGCAATCTGCTCAGGAAGGCAGCGCGCCTGAAAAGTTAACAGCAGAGCAGCAGGAAGCCAGTCAATTTGTTGGAACAATTTTGGCGGATACGGAAGATACATGGACGCCAATTTTCCAACAATTAGGCAAAAGTTACCAACCGCCACGCTTAGTGTTATTTAGTGGTGTGGTCAGATCGGGCTGTGGTACTGCACAGGCTGCAATGGGGCCATTCTATTGTCCTAGCGACCAAAAAGTTTATATTGATACGTCATTTTTTACTGAAATGCGCCAAAAAATGGGGATCTCTGGCGAGCAAAATCAAACTGAGTTGGCACGACAAGATCAAGCAGGTGATTTTGCTCAAGCCTATGTAATTGCGCATGAAGTTGGACATCATATTCAAAGTTTATTAGGCATTTCAGGTCAAGTTCAGCAAGCACGTGCGCAGGCGAGTGAGGCACAAGGCAATCAACTTTCTGTGCGTCTGGAGCTGCAAGCCGATTGCTTTGCAGGTATTTGGGCACATCAAAATCAACAACGAACTCAGTTTTTAGAACAGGGTGATATTGAAGAAGCGATGGATGCAGCTCAAAAAATTGGCGATGACTATTTGCAGAAACGTGCTACAGGGCAAGTCGTTCCAGATAGTTTTACCCACGGTACGAGTGAGCAGCGAATGCATTGGTTTAAACTTGGATATACTTCAGGCGATGTAAATCAATGTGATACCTTTAAGTAGAATTAAGTTCAGCGCATCATTCACTTTAAAATATGACCTGAATTGATTGTATTAAATTGAATCACTGGTTTTAATTGGGCACCTATTTTTACGGCGTACAATTAAAACCAGCTTAGAGGGTTTATGGGGAATTTCTTTCTTTTACAAGCATTCACAGTCATTTTTGCGTTATCCATTGCGACGACAATTTTTAATAAACGCATCTTGGGCTTTCCACAAGCGATTGGCGTGCCGATTGTCTCTGCAATTATTGTTTTTATTTTGCAGTGGGGAGCCAGTTTATTAAATGGTAATCAATTTATCAGCATCAATATTCATCATATTGAAGAAGCGGTACGCAAGATAGATTTTTATGATTTCCTCATCAACGGTGTCATCTGCTTTATTCTGACTTCATCTGCATTGAAGTTCAAAATCTCTGATTTAAAGAATTATTGGAAGCCAATTGGTATTTTAGCCACACTCGCATTGGTGTTATGTGCTTTATTTTACGCAGGTTTATTGTATTTATTTCAATGGATGGTGGGCTATCCAGTTCCGATAGCGGTATTGCTATTGCTAGGCGCGGCTTTAGGGGCAACCGATCCGATTGGTATTAAAGCGGTTCTAAGTTCGATTCGTGCACCTCATCATTTAATGGTAAAACTCGAAGGTGAGTCCTTGTTTAATGACGCGATGTGTATTGCCTTATTCATGACTTTATTGAAGGTGTTACAAGGTGGTGAGTTTTCATTTATTGCCACTGTTGAAACTTTGTTGTATGAAATTTTTGTCGCGGTAATTATTGGTTTAGCTTTTGGCTACGGAATTTTACGACTGTTACGTGGCAAGCATGAAATGGAATCACTTATTTTAACCACAGCTTTACTTGCCAGTGGTTCGTATTTGGTTGCTTTGTTTGCACATGCCTCTGCACCAATTGCCTGCGTGATTGGTGGTTTAATTGTCGGTAATAAGTGGCAAGAAATTCGTGATCAAGCAGAAATACGCGAAGTGAATCATTTTTGGCATACAGTTGAAGGGATTATTAATTCATTCCTGTTTACCTTAATTGGTTTGGAATTGTTTATTTTAGATTTGAGTGCCAATTTGATTATTGGCGGAATTCTTGCTTTCCTCATCCTGCATTTTTCTCGGTTTGCTGCAAACTTTTTGGCTTTCGCACTATTTCCATCTTTACGCTACAAAAGTTATAACGGCAGTTTAACCATTGTTTCGTGGGGCGGTGTCCGCGGCGGAATTTCATTAGCATTGATTTTGGCGGTCGCAAATATTCCAGAATTGAGTGCTTATAGCAGTATCTTGGTGGGATATACCTTTATCAGTGTGTTGCTCTCAGGTTTGGTCTGTGGTTTAGGTTTACCAGCGGTGATGAATGCGTTTTATCATAATCCGCATCAAGAGACCGAGGGTTTGAAAGGTGTTTACCAGCGTTTGTGCGACAAGCTAAACCGTCGCGGATTTAAATATATCGTGGGTGAAGATAGTTTAGGGCGAGAAACCATCACGATTTATAATCCTGAAATTCTACTCGATCATAAAGCTGACGATGGTGTTACGACCTTACATGACCCGAATAAACGTGATGAAGTGCGTCGTTTGGAAAATCCCAATAACTTTTAATATGAATAACTGCGGCGAAATCTGTGATGCAAAGATTAACCGCATATCATTGTGTTGTGGGGCATTATGACGCAATCTGAGAATGAGCTGCATCGGCAAATACTCGAAGTGATTGCCCTAATTCCTTATGGCAAAGTGGCAACTTATGGGCAAATCGCTAAGCTTGCAGGTTTGCCCAAACATGCGCGTCTAGTGGGATATGTGTTAAAGCACTTAGATGTTGAGAGTCAAATTCCGTGGTTTCGTGTGATTAATTCTCAAGGTAAATTGAGTGTGACCCGTATAAATGAATTTGGTCAAAATATTCAACAGAATTTATTGGAAAGAGAAGGCGTGTATCTGCTCAATCATAAGGTCAATTTAAAGTTATTTGGATGGCAGCCTTAAGTGCTTAAAAATTCAAATAAAGCATTAACATCATCCGTCTGCAATTGTTCACGCATCTTTAAAATCTGTTTTTCATCGAGATCGTAAAGTTTTAGTGCCAGTAGCTTTTCGATTTGTTTAGGTGGGAAGCGATATCTGATAATTTTAGCAGGGACACCGCCAACAATTGCGTAGGGTGGCACATCTTGAGTCACGATAGCGCCAGTGGCAATAACAGCGCCTTCACCGAGCTTGACCCCTTGCATGATCATGGCACGACTGCCAATCCAACAACCATCTGCAATTATGGTATCTCCTGCGGTTAAAAAACTACGCGTATCAAAAGGAAAGGTAGAAATCCAATCAGGTCGATGCAACTGATTACCGCCCATCATAATCACACATTCAGCACCAAAACAGACAAAATTGCCAATATACAGTTGGTCTATTGGCTTTTCTTGAGTCGACGGTTTGTCATGTAAATAACGCACTACGCAACGCTCAAAACCTTGATCCCAATAGGCAGAATAGTAGGAATAATGCCCTTTAATATGAATATTTGGATTGGTGACAGTTTTAGCAATAAATTCAAACTCACACCAATGTTTCACAGGCGTATTGATCAGCGGAGGATGCATCGGGAGTCCAAATCTACTGTTTAGTATTTTAATTATACGGATTTTAACAGTTTTGTGCCCATTCGATTGGGCGAGAGTGCAGAATGAAAGAGAAAGGAAATACGATTTGATTATTGGAAATAAACACTGAATTCTAAAGTTAGAACCAGCTCAATTGATTAAAAATCATTGCCGCTAAAAACATACCCAATAAAAAAAAGCACATCGCACCAGTATCAAGCTTGAACTCTTGATCACTCGAATGGATTAGATTCGTCGTGGTTTGCTCTGGAATAATTTTCATGAGTATGCCTACAAATGCCCTTTAATGTGATTTATCATCACTTTAGTGCAGTTTTAGCATAAATATTCGCCTGAATCCATAGGTTGCCGCGAATATATTCACCAATGTTAAAGTTTTTATACAAAATATTTTGTGTTGCGATACGAATGAGTATCGCAGGTAGATCATCTTCTAAAACCAAAGTCACATCATAAAGGGTATATTCCTGTTGCATAAACTGCATACTCGATTTACCTACGATGTTGCCTTGAAACCATGCTTCATCTTCTTGACCTAATGTTTCACCATATAAATAAGCCACCATTTTAGAAAAGTCGACGGTCACAGGTTCTTGATCTTCAGGCGTTTTTGGTTGCCAGTCATTAATCAACTCTTGTAAGTTCTCTGGGGCAATTCCATTATGTTCAGACAAAATTGCATTTAATGCGCGGTGATGTTTAATTGAAGCTGGGTCATCGACTATGATTTTCTCATCGGCTGAAACAGCTTCTAACTCGTAAGCCCAAGCATTAAGTTGGATTTGATAGCTTTGATTTTTGTCATATTGACAACTGTTGACACTAAACAAAGTATCAAAGGCATAAATTGCCGTATTTTTATTTAGACTTAAACGTAAAACAGCTTGTGTTTCAGAATCACAAGTAATAATGCGTTCAATCTTTGCATCATATTGATGTGGACTTTCAAAACTTGGAAAGGCTGTTTTTAATGCACGCGGCTTTTGATCTTCAACGGCAATAATTTGATTGATTGAAACGGCTTCGCCACTTGGCCCTTGAATCAACCAAAAGCTTTGATCCATAGCGTGTTCATTCTCGCATAAGCCCATTGGCATGACAGGAGCATCGAGTGCTAAGTTTAACCATTTAGGTACATCGGTTTCAGGCGTATCTGTCAATAAGTTCCAGTGCTCGGCATGGTTCCCGAAAGTTTGATCTTGGATTGTAATGATTTCTGGACTATTTTGATTTTTCATAAAATATCGATGCTGAATGTTTGTACTTACTCTATTAAATCGAGGGTGATTAGGATATTTCAAGTCTGGATATGTAATTCATTTACGTTGAATGCTTATGTCGTTATTCAGATGTTTAAATAATCATAATTCACAATGCTTGGCATACGACATTTGCACGAATCTGCTACACTGAATTTTTGTTTTTAAAGGCTAATTGTCCTCGTGTTGCCATTTAAATTATGGGTCGATGCCGATGCATTGCCTAAAATTTTACGTGAAGTCATTCTTCGTGCCTCTGATCGTTATCTACTTGAAGTGATTTTTGTTGCCAATCAAAATGTTGGAATTACGCCATCAGTAAGGATTAAATCTATCCAAGTGATGAGTGGTGCAGATCGAGCAGATCAAGAAATTGTTGATCGTATGCAGGCGCAGGATATTGTCATTACACAGGATATTCCACTTGCAGCACAAGTAATTGAAAAAGGCGGAATTGCGATTCACCCTCGTGGCGAGGTTTACACCACAGCAAATGTCAAAGCGCGCTTACATTTACGTGACTTTATGGATACTTTGCGTGGTGCAGGTGTGCAAACGGGTGGTCCACCACCCATTTCGGAACGTGATAAACGTGAATTCTCGAGTTCTTTAGATCAAACGATTTTAAAACAAAAACGAAAAACCGCATCTTGAGTTGACTATGCCATCACGTATTAACTTAATGTTCACTTATGGATTGCTGGTATTCATTTGGGCAAGCACGCCTTTAGCAATCGTGTGGAGCGTAGCCGATTTACATCCAATGTGGGCCTTAGTTTTACGTTTCTTTATTGCGCTGCCTTTGGCAGTGTTGGTTTTGCTGTTTTTCAAAATTAAATTTCCTAGAGATAAAATTGCATTGCTGAGTTATCTAGCAGGGAGTTTAAGTTTGATTGGTTCGCAAATTTTTACTTATGCAGCTACGCCTTATTTAAGTTCAGGTTTAATCGCTTTGATGTTTGGTCTAGCTCCAATTATGGCGGGCTTAATTGGTCGATTTGGCTTCAAGCAAAAATTAGGAAATTTACAATGGGTAGGGATGGGCACATCCATTATTGGATTAGCCTTGATCTGCTTCAGTGGTAGTCAAAAGCATGTTCAACCTATCGGCATTCTTTTTATGTTAATTAGTGTTTTTGCTTATGCCTTATCTATTTTTTTGGTGAAAAAAATTAATGCAGATGTGCAACCAATGGCGCAAGCAACGGGTTCTATTTTAGTTTCGACTTTATGCGCTTTGTTGTTATTGCCGTGGATTTGGCAATACGCACCAACTCATTTTCCAGCTGCAAAATCACTCTTCGCATTAATTTATACCGTGTTGATGGCTTCTCTCATTGCCATGTTTTGCTATTTTAAATTGGTACAAAATTTAAAAGCGACCACATTATCTTTAACCACCGTTATGACGCCGTTGATCGCGATTTTAATTGGTGCGTATTTAAATCACGAACAATTATCAGCTCAAGTATTTGTCGGGGCGGGCATTATTTTACTGGGCTTATTACTTTATTTCTTCCAAGAACTAAACCAATACCGACGCTTAAAAAGTTAAATTTTCAGTGAAAATTAGTGACTTGCGGACTGCAGCACTTGTAGAAAACCAGTCGCTAATTTTGCGCGATCTTGTGGATTCAAAGTAATAAAATAAGCGCCAATACGGAATTTGCCTTGCTCTTCTGCATTGCAGTAAATGACTTGGGCTGTAGCAGCAATGTGATAAAAATTTTCAGGATGACTCAAGGTAATATGAATGTATGTGCCTTCGTTAATATGGTGCAAACTGGAAAAACTGATGCCATTCTCGGTAAAATTGACTTGTTCAGGCACAGGCAACAGTGATTGCACAATATTGTCGTAATAAGAACCCGTAATTAAATCTAGTTTTTGGTTAAATAGGGATAAGATGCGAGCAATTTGTTGATCTTTTTCATTTAATTGTTCTAATTCGTAGCGAAACGCATGATCAAATTGATCTAACTCAGCAAGTAGTAGAAAATAGCGTGGCAATACAAAATGCGAATCATAAGGATCATTCAGTGCGACATCGTCAGAAATGATTTGATAATTGATTCGTAACACAGCATCAATACGAGACATTACACGGCGTTCCGCAGTGTCTTCAACAAAATGATGTTGTGAATTTTCCATAATAAATCACCTCGGACTAGATGGTATGTTTAAGCCAATTTCGCTGTATATAGGGTTGAGATACACTCGCGCTCGGCGAAGTAATCATTTTATTTCTTTTATTGCTTTGGTTTCCATGATCGGTTTAACACTTGGTGTTGCTGTTCTTATTACAGTGTTATCTGTTATGAATGGTTTTGACCGAGAGTTAAAAAATCGTGTTCTTGGAATGGTACCGCAAGCAACGGTCTCATCCACCCAAATCCTAACAGATTGGCCTACGCTTGTAAAAAAAATTGAGCATCATCCGCATGTCACAGGCATTGCGCCGTTTACCCAATTACAGGGGATGTTGACGGCTCAAGGGCAGGTGGCAGGAATCATGGTCACAGGGATTGAACCTGATTATGAAAAGAAGGTGTCGATTATCCAAGATCACATGGTTTCAGGTGATTTAAATGCCTTGAAAAAAGGTGAATTCGGCATTGTCCTTGGCAAAGATATGACCGATGCACTTGGCTTGGGTTTAAATGATAATGTGACTTTGGTTTTACCTGAAGCAACACCATCGCCAGCTGGAGTAGTTCCTCGTTTTAAGCGTTTTAAAATTGTCGGGATTTTTAGCGTTGGCGCAGAAGTCGATTCAATGGTGGGTTATATTGCCTTGAATGATGCATCCACCTTATTGCGCTTACCTGATGGTGCACAAGGGGTGCGCTTGAAATTAGATGATATTTTTGCAGCTCCAAGCGTTGCAGATGATATTGTCAGTAAACTGCCAAGTAATTTCTATGCATCTAACTGGACGTACACACACGGCAATCTATTCAATGCCATTCAAATGGAAAAAACGCTTGTTGCGTTGTTATTGGTACTGATTATTGTGGTTGCGGCATTTAATATTGTGTCTTCATTGGTCATGGTTGTGACCGATAAAAAGTCAGATATTGCGATTTTGCGGACACTAGGTGCATCGCCGTCGATGATTACCAAAATTTTTATGGTGCAAGGCACAGTCATTGGTGTGATTGGTACGGTGGCAGGCACTATTTTAGGTGTGACTTTGGCGTTGACGATTAGCGATATTATTTCTTGGTTTAATACCGCACTTGGTCTTAATTTATTTGATGCTTATTTTGTTCATTACCTGCCTTCTTATCTCAGATGGCAAGATGTTGTGGTGATTGTCACTGTCTCATTATTGATGAGTTTTTTTGCGACGATTTATCCTGCTTTACGTGCAGCCAAAGTTCAACCTGCTGAGGCATTACGTTATGAGTAATATTGTTTTAGAAGCTAAAGATATTTATAAACATTTTGATGATGGTAAAAGCAAAGTTGAAGTGATTAAAGGTTTGTCACTTCAAGTTAAAGCAGGTGAATTTGTTTCAATTGTCGGGTCGAGCGGTTCGGGTAAAAGTACGTTGTTACATGCGTTGGGGGGATTAGAGCAACCATCGCAAGGGCAAGTGTTTTTACATGGGCAGCGATTTGACAATTTGGGTGAAGCAGAACGCGGATTTAAGCGCAATCAGCATTTAGGTTTTGTGTATCAATTTCATCATTTGTTGCCTGAATTTACAGCGCTTGAAAATGTGGCAATGCCATTGATGCTACGCCGTGACAGCAATTTCAAAGATGTTAAAAAACAAGTTGAATATTTGCTAGAACGAGTTGGGTTATCGCATCGAATGGATCATACGCCTGGCGAACTGTCCGGCGGTGAACGCCAACGTGTGGCGTTGGCTCGCGCGCTAATCACCAAACCTGCTGTCGTCCTTGCCGATGAACCAACTGGGAACTTGGATCGTAAAACCGCTTTAGGTATCTTCGAGTTATTGGCAGACTTGAAAAAAGAGCTAAACATGGCAATGTTGATCGTGACCCATGATGAACAGTTGGCTCAGTCTGCCGATTCAATTTTGCATATGCAAGATGGTTTATGGCTACCATAAACAGTTAATTTTTTTAATTTATCTCTTGTTAAAGCCCTAAAAAAGGGCTTTAATTTTGCCTTCAAAAAAAGCAAAACTTAACTATAAATAAATGTTGAAAATTATATTATTGGGGTGGGTTGCAGGTATTGCAGTCATGGGGCGAGACCTACCTTTTATTAACAATACATGGTGGATATGGCTCATATTAGCAACGTTAATTTGTGGATTTGAATTTTATAAACGTGCATCCCTCAAGCATAGACCTATTTATAAAACAGTGTCGATCAGTTTTGCAGTTTGGGCATTATTTTGCACAAGCTATCATTTTGCCGATTCTGCATTAGTTCATCGTTTAAGTTTCAAAGAGTTACAGGCTCAGCCATTTGATGCCGTGGTTTATGTTAAACAGATTGATGAACTGAGCAATGATGGACAGAAGCAAGTCGTTGAAGTTCTAAATCGACACAGCGAAGCGGTGAATTGGCTACTGTATTTAAAGAGAAATAAAGATCAGCCAGACCAAGAAAGTGAATTGAAACTTGGACAATATTATCGAATTTATGGAGAAATTAAGCCTGCACATAGCTATGCGGTTCCGGGTGCTTTTGATCAAGAAAAGTGGTTCTTACAACAAAATGTGATGTCTGCATTTTCGGTACAACATATTCAGCCATTAAAGTCGAATGATGTTTATAGTTTGGGCTATCAGCAACATCTAAAAGAACAACAAAGTTTTCGTGCCACATTTTTATTGAAGGTTGCTCAAATTCGTTTGGCGTTTCGGCAGATGTTGCAAGCCTCAAATTTTCAGCATAAAGGTTTGCTTTTAGCATTGCTAACAGGAGATGAAAGCCTATTATCGGATGATTTAAAACAACAATTTCAGCAATTAGGTATTTCACATTTATTGGCGATTTCAGGGCCGCATGTTTTAATTTTTGCCCTAATGTTGACGTGGCTACTACAAAAGATTGTTCAGCGATACGTACCGAAACTTTATTTATGGCAACCGAAGCCTATCTTATTGATCTTACCATTTTGCTTAAGTGTGCTGCTTTATGTGGCTTTTGTTGGTTTTGAAATTCCAGCTGTCCGAACATTATTAACGGTCTTGATAGGCAGTCTGTTTTTATTATTGAGGAGACAGATTCGACCTTTGGCTTTACTTATTTATAGCGCGAGTTTTCTGTTACTTTTTGACCCATTTAGTATTTTATCTGCGGCATTTTGGTTGTCCTATGGCGCGTGTTTTATTTTGATTCGGCTGTATCAAACCATCGAAAAGTTGCCGAAACACGAAGTTTTGGCTTTGAAACAGAAAGGTTTTTTTATAACTAAAGCATTTGTAGAATCACAATGGAAAATCTTTATTGCTCTACTACCGTTGGTTTTAATTTTCTTTCAGCAAGTGTCTTGGTTCGGGCCCTTAAGCAACCTGATCGCAATTCCGCTCTTAAGTATGGTGGTAGTTCCGTTCAATATTTTTGCAGCCTGTATTTGGTTGATCATCCCGCCATTAGGCAAATTATTATTTCAACTCAATGATTTTATCCTTTCCATATTTATGACGATATTGAATGGGCTACATCGGTTATCGCCTGAATTATATGGTGTGAGTATCACGCCTGCCATGATGATTATTTTTATCATCGGATTGATTATTTTATTTTTACCGAGAGGAACTTGTCCAAAATTTTGGGCGGGTGTCTGCTTCTTGCCGTTGTTTTTGGGCACAAAATCCGAAATCACCGAACTGAATATTTTAGATGTCGGGCAGGGGCAGTCCATTGTGTTACAGCTTCCAAAACACACGCTGATGATTGATACAGGCGGTTCTTATGATGAAACCAAGTTCAGCTTAGGCGAACGGGTGGTGATTCCATTTCTACGCCAACAAGGTATTCGACATTTGGATCGGGTGATTTTGTCTCATCTTGACCAAGACCACAGTGGGGCTTTTCCCTCCATTCAAAAGGCATTTGACATTGATCAAGTCCAGTCCAATGAACGAGGTGATAAACTTCCATTTAAAGACAATTTTTCTTTGTGCCATCAAGGTCAGTCATGGTCATATCCAAATGTGAAAATAGACATTTTGATGCCCAGAGAAGGAGAATTGATTTATGCCAAAGATCAACAAAATGAATATTCTTGCATCGTCTATGTGCAATTTTTAAATGCTCAGCCTTATCAAAACTTTTTGATTATGGGCGATGCGGGTTGGGAGGCGGAATTTAAACTCTTACAGCAATATCCAAATTTAAAAGTGGATGTTTTAGTTCTCGGTCATCATGGCAGTAAACACAGTTCGGCCTATGATTTTTTAGCGACCTTAAAGCCCAAACTTGCCATCGCATCGACAGGGTTTAATAATCGTTATGGACACCCAAGTGAGCAAACTAAAAGCCGTTTAGATGCGTTAAATATTCCTTTATTAGATACGGCTAAAACTGGAACTTTGAGTTTTATTCTTGAGGATGGAAAGATGGAACTTAAACAAAACCGTCAGCAGTTTAAGTGGTTAAGGACAGAATAAATTACCGATTCTATTGAACTTGAATGTGTTGACGAAGTTCCGCAACTTTAGCTAAAGCCTCGGCTTCATCTATATCGTAAATTTTCTTTAAAGCAGGATTGGCACTAAAACGTTTATAACTCCAGTGATAATGCGTTGGATAACGTTGAATGAGTTGTTCGATGGCTTGATGAATAATCAATGTGCCTTGTTCTGCACGACCCGTATAAATTTGCTCTGGCAAAGTTTCGATATGTAGGTCAAAACCATCATCATTGCGTATTGCATAGAGAAATAATGTGCGAGCTTTGGTTTTTTGAATCAGTTTTGCACTCAAACTACTGGATGCTAGAGGAATACCAAAGTATTGCACCATTTCACCGCCGTGATCAGGACTGTGATCAGGCAAGATCACCGTTGTTCCACCTTGTTTCAATGCTTTAAAAATTTGTCTAACGCCACTGTCATCGGTCGGAACAAGATGCGCTCGTTCTCGGCTACGTGCTTCACGTACAAAACGATCTGCTTCAGGACTTTTCACAGGTTTATATAAAATGGTCATTTCGGTGTACTGAGACAGCCATGCATTCATCACTTCCCATGTGCCAAAGTGCGGGATAATCAGCACCAAGCCTTTATTTTCCGCTAATGCGGCATGAAAAAGTTCTTCACCATAAATCTTTTGAATGCGCTGAATATTTTTCTGTGCAGACGATCCCCAAATACTGACAAATTCAAAATAAGAGGTCATTTCATTTTGAATGGCATGTTTGATGATATGTCGTTGTTCGTTTTCTGCGAGATGTGGTAAAGCGATTTTGACATTCAAGCTGATAATTTTTGAAAGTTTTGATAGCGAAAAATGATAGATCAAGCTGGCGACCCAACGCGCCAAAGTCTGCCCAAATTTTAATGGTAGCCGACTCAGCAGTTGAATGAGACGATAAGTCGAATGTGCGGAATCGTGCGCCATAGAGCTATGCGGAATCAAATAACAAAACAAAAGTATACTGTATAAAATAATTATCAGTTAGCAATGTTATTTAAACAGATTTACCCAAATCCACGTATATAATGGCAACACTTTATTTTTATTGGATTGGAATCTTATGTCCGATTGGCCACCAAAACCACAAAATGAACCTACAAATAGTAATAATGTTTCGGGCAAAGAATGGCAAATTTTAGAAAAAGCAGTTTTGGCTTCTGTAGAAGAACAACGTCGTAGCCGCCGTTGGAGTATTTTCTTCAAATGTTTAGGCTTTGCATATCTATTAATCGTATTAATGGCGATGACCAAGAGCTGCTCTACCGATTCTTCAGAAAAAGCCACTGCAAGTATCGGCAGTGACCATTTAGCTGTGGTGAATATTGTTGGAACCATTGATTCCTCGAGCAGTCAATCGACTGTCAATAGTGATGACACCAGCAAGGCTCTAAAACGCGCATTTGAAGCGAAAAGCAGTAAAGCAATTGCGTTGAATATCAACTCGCCTGGTGGTTCACCTGTCCAGTCCGATGAAATTTGGCAAGAAATTCGTTATTTGAAAAAACAATATCCAAATAAAAAAGTCTATGCGGTCATTGGTGATATGGGCGCATCAGGTGCGTATTATATTGCTTCTGCGGCAGATGAAATTATTGTCAACCCATCAAGTTTGGTCGGTTCAATTGGCGTGATTATGCCGAATTATGGTTTAAGTGGTTTGGCACAGAAACTTGGTGTCGAAGACCGTACTTTAACTTCAGGCAATAATAAAGACATTTTAAGCATGACCAAGCCGATTAATCCTGCTCAGCAAGCCCACGTGCAAGCGGTGTTGGATAATGTGCATAGTCATTTCATTCGCGCAGTGAAAGAGGGGCGTGGTAAACGTTTAAAATCGAATGATCCAGCGATATTCTCGGGTTTATTTTGGACGGGCGAACAAGCGGTTGCACTTGGGATTGCAGATCGTAATGGCAGCATTACCACTTTAATGCGTGAATTGAACGTAAAACAAAAAGTGGATTACACCATTCAGCGCAATCCATTAGAGTCAATTCTAGGTCGTGTTGGTGCACAAATCGGTGAGGGCATTAGCAGTTCATTGGCAGCTCAACTACAGACTCAGCAAAACGCTAAAATACAATAGTGTAAATATTATTGCGCTTCGAGCGGAATATATTCCTCATGATAAGGCTGTGATATTTCACAGCCTTATTTTTTTATCGTAACTAGACAGTTCTCCCTTTTCAATTGCAATGAAGTCGCAACGCGAGATAATTGACCAATCAATAAACACACTTAAAGACTCGCTTATGAAACCTGTGATTCATTTTGCTCATGCCAATGGTGTTCCTTCGAAAGTTTATCAAAAGCTGTTTGATCAGTTGCAAGATCAATACGACATTATCTATGTTGCCGAGATTGGCACAGATCAACGTTATCCAATTACACATGGATGGACGCATTTGGTTGACCAGATTATTGATAGTATTGTGCAGCAAGCAAAAGGACGCAAAGTGATTGGTTTAGGGCATTCTTTGGGTTCGGTATTGACTTTAATGGCAGCCTATCGACGTCCTGAACTATTTTCACAAGTGATCATGCTCGACCCGCCTTTAATTATTGGCAAGGCTTCTTTGGCTTTGCATTTAGCCAAGATATTTAAACCTAAATTTGTGGATAAAGTCACGCCTGCGGGTTTGTCTGAACGACGTCGTGACCACTGGGAATCACGTGAGCAAGCGGCTGAATTGTTAGGTTCGAGAGGTTTCTATCAGCATTTTGATGCCGATTGTTTTCAAGCCTATATTGATCATGCGTTGAAGGATGATCAAGCGCGTGGCGGTGTGACCTTAACCATTCCGAAAGCGGCTGTAGTGAAGTTGTTTAGAACCACACCGTCGATGTGGTGGTTGCCGATGCCGAAGCCTAAAGTGCCTGTGCATTTGGTAGTGGGAAGCGACAGTGTGTTTCTGAAAAATAAATTCCCACAGATTGCTCAAAAGAAATTAGGGATTCCTTTTTCTATTATGGATGGTGGACATATGTTTCCACTGGAGCATCCGTCGGAAACGGTAGAAAAGATTAAACGTTTGATCGATATCAAATAGGGTTTCAGTTCAGAGAAAGAGTTTGTCCTAAGTTTTAAAAATAGCTAATCTCAACGGGGTCTTGGTAGCACTTTACTCAATTTCAGCATCCGCCTTCCGCTGGAGTTACTTTGGTTTTGCCCAAAGTAACCAAAGGCATTGTCATTCACAAAACCTGTTTAGTTCTTGGATTTATTTCATTACTTCGCAGAAACACTATTTAAAAAAAACCATACAGGTTGTGAATGACTCTTCCGAGTATCCTGTTTTATGCAATTTCTTTTAACATTGAGAGCAGTGAAAATATCAGTAAATCTAACCTATTTTACTTTACCATTGAGCAAACTGAATAGGTCGTTCTAAAGGCTTTTGATTGAAATAGGCTTGACCATGTTGCCACGTCAATTGACCTGTACAAAACCATTCAACTACTTGCGGATAAAGCACATGTTCGAGTTGATGTACTTTTTGCGCTAGAGTTTCAACAGTATCGTTTGGGCTGACTTGTAATGCAGATTGTGCAATTTCTTGCCCAGCATCTAGTTCTGCCGTAACAAAGTGAACCGTGCAGCCGTGTAGTCGATCACCCGTATTAAGCACACGCTGATGGGTACGAACACCTTTATAAAAAGGCAGTAGAGAAGGGTGAATATTAAGCATTTTACCTTGCCATTGGCTGACAAAGTTTGGCGTTAATATCCGCATAAAGCCTGCAAGAATCACTAAATCAACTTGCCATGCAAGCAATTGCTGCTGCATGGCTGCATCGAAGCTTTCTCGATTTGGATAATCTTGATGTGAAATAACCGCGGTTGCGATATTTGCATCTTGTGCACGTTGTAAAGCATACGCATCGGTTTTGTTGGAG
>DAOMAH010000001.1:0-7557 GCA_035426725.1 Acinetobacter sp. | reverse complement strand
AGTACTCCAATAATTTTCCCTGATCCAAACCCAGTTTGGGCATCGATCAGGGCTTGTAAATTGCTACCGTTGCCAGAAACAAGTACCGCAATTTTCATTAGGCAAAGATCACACGAATCTTTTCGTCTGCACCTTCAACCGATTCAGCATTTTCTTGGATAAATCCAATTTTCCATGCTTTCTCACCTTGTGCATTTAACACATCAATAGTTTTCTGCGCATCATTTTCATCAACTGCAATGACCATACCCACGCCACAGTTAAAGGTGCGATACATTTCAAAGCGTTCGACATTACCTTCACGTTGCAATAGTTGGAATAATTCAGACCATTCCCAGCTTGATTCATCAATCACAGCTTGAGCACCATTTGGCAATACACGTGGTAAATTACCTGGCAAACCGCCACCTGTAATATGCGCCATCGCGTGAACATCAACTTGTTTGCACAGTTCGAGCACTGGTTTTACATAAATGCGAGTAGGTTCCATTGCAACATCAGCAAGAGGACGACCATCTACGATTTGGTTTAAATCGACATTTTTTACATCTATAATTTTACGCAATAATGAATAACCATTTGAATGTGCACCACTTGATGCCACACCAATTAATACATCACCAGATTTTACCTTGGTGCCATCAATAATTTTGCTGTGTTCAACTACACCTACGGCAAAACCAGCCAAATCGTAATCTTCGCCTTCGTACATACCAGGCATTTCAGCAGTTTCACCACCGACCAATGCACAGCCAGCAAGCTCACAACCTTTACCAATACCTGTCACAACATTTGCTGCAACTTCCACATTCAAATGGCCTGTTGCATAGTAATCTAAGAAAAATAAAGGTTCTGCGCCACAAACAAGCAAATCGTTGACGCACATCGCAACAAGGTCTTGACCAATGGTATCGTGACGATTCAAGTTTAAGGCTAAGCGCAATTTTGTGCCTACGCCATCTGTACCTGAAACCAATACAGGTTCTTCATAACCTTTAGGGATTTTACAAAGAGC
Organism: Acinetobacter sp.; assembly: GCA_035426725.1. Lineage (GTDB taxonomy): Bacteria > Pseudomonadota > Gammaproteobacteria > Pseudomonadales > Moraxellaceae > Acinetobacter. The sequence goes on along the minus strand of DAOMAH010000001.1, from coordinate 6,542 downwards.
ACCAAAACCACCTAAACCGCCCATCACTTCAGGACGTGAGGTGCGTTTCGCGACTGACTTGATACGATCGACGAGTGCGTCGCCCGCTTCAATGTCGACGCCCGCATCTTTATAGCTTAAACCAGTGTTTTGGGTAGAAGTTGAGTTGCTCATAGTGAAGTCTCCGCATTGGCGGCAGATTATAACCGAATATACGAAACTCTTATGTTATTTATGTCCGAAAATGCTATCTTTATTTAAAAATTTATTCATTTATAACGATTAGATTAGAAAAGGTTAGGTTTTATGCAAGATCAGGTTTTACGTCGTATTTTTATTCTGGCTGGACTGGCATTACTCCTATGGGTGTTGTACCTATTAAAACCTGTTGTGCTGCCATTTGTGGGCGCATTTTTCATCGCTTATTTATTTAGTCCTTTAGTCGATTTACTGCTGAAATTTAAGCTTCCACGTTGGCTTGCCATTAGTGTGGTATTTGTTGGTATTGGTGTGACCGTGACCATAGTGTTGTGGTTTTTGGTGCCATTGGTGTGGGAGCAATTAATTTATGCCCGCGATAGTCTTCCAGCAGGTATTCATTGGGTCAATGGAACTTTATTGCCGTGGGTGTCCAAGACGTTTAATGTCATTCCAATGGAAATTGACACTGAACAAATTTCCAAAGCCATGATGGATTATATTCAGACCAATTATAGTGCTGATAGTATTCAAACGGTTGCTTTACGTATTGCACAATCGGGTTTGAACTTTATTCAATTGGGCGGTGTAGTGCTGCTTATTCCAATTATTGCGTTCTATTTTTTATTGGACTGGGACAGAATGCTGCAAAGCTTTCGACGTTTGATTCCTCGTCCTTATGAGCATTCAACTTTATCAATTGTTCGTGAATGTCACAGTGTTTTGGGCGCTTTTGTTAAAGGTCAATTTTTGGTGATGCTTTTACTCGGTATTGTTTACGCCGTCGGTTTGCAACTCATTGGTTTGGAAGTGGGTTTAATTATTGGTATGGTCGCTGGTTTGGCCAGTATCATTCCTTATCTTGGCTTTGCAGTTGGGATGATTGCCGCTGTAATTGCGTCTTTGTTTCAGTTTGGTTTGGATTGGACGCAATTACTTTTGGTGGGTGTGGTGTTCATGATCGGTCAAATGATTGAAGGTTACATTCTTCAACCATTTTTATTGGGCGATAAAATTGGACTTTCACCCGTTGCGGTGGTGTTTGCCGTATTGGCAGGTGCCCAGTTAGCAGGTTTTCTCGGGATGTTAATCGCACTGCCTGTAGCAGCCGTAATTGTGGTGTTACTAAGACATGTACGAGACCACTATCAACAAAGTAATTTATACGGCTCGTCACCTGAGATTTCGGGAGCACATCACGAGATTTCACAGGTTTATATTAATGCCGAAAATGTAGAACTTGATATAGAAGTCAAAAGCTCTCAAGATACAACGTCATTACATTCTAACGATTTGAAATAATTCTGGAAGCACTGAACCTTATGCGTCAACTGCAACTGAATATAGAACCTCAATTGGATGCCCGAATTAGCGATTTTTCGGGGCCAGGTTGGGGGCACGTGGTTGATGCAATTCGACAATTACACACGGGTTTGGTTAGCCGATTCTATGTCTATGGTGGTGCAGGAACTGGCAAAAGTCATTTGCTATCGGCAATCTGTGATTCGTATTTGGAACTGGGGCGTTCCGCCATTAAAGTTTCTTTATTAGAATTGTTAGATGCACCGATAGAAGCGATTAGCTCTCTCGAATTTTATGACTTAGTGGCATTAGATGATATTGAGGCAATTAGTGGTGTTCTGCATTGGCAAAAAGCAGTGTTTCATTTAATCAATAATCATGAAGGGCAACTGGTTTTTTCTTCTCGAGTTGCACCGATAGAATTAAAGCTAGAATTGCCAGATTTACAGTCTAGGCTTACACAAGCAGTTAGCGTAAAAGTTCCGAGTGGAAACTCCTATGCTGATCGCCAAGCGTTATTACAGTCTGTCATGCTTCGTCGCGGTATTCACTTTGACCAGTCAATGATTGACTATTTACTGACAAATGGGCCGTACCAAGCTTCATTATTATTACAAACACTTGCTCAACTTGAAAAGATGCTCAAAGGCGAGAAAACCAAGCTGTCTAGCACCACACTCAAGCAGATTTATGCCTTGATTGATGAATATCGTCAATAGCATAAAAATTCTTGAGTAATTGCCAGAGCTGTGACAAAGTACGCACAAAGGATGTGGTTGCAAAATTATACTTTGCAATATTAAAAAAATGAAAAATACAAGGAGATCGGTATGCTCAAACGGACGCTTGCCTGCGCTTTATTTGCGATTACTGGACATGCATATTCTGCAGATATTCAAGTCACTACATTAGTTGATGAAGATAAAGACGATACCGTTTGTTCATTGCGCGAAGCTGTAGAGTTCCTCAATAAACGAGCTGACAAAACTTTTGAAAATGGCTATCACGGTTGTGGTGATAAAGACTCGACTTCAATTATAGTTTTAGGGCGTGACAAGGTTTATACACTTAATAAAGCGCTTGAAATTAAATCGGCGATGACAATTAATACTGCGAGTAGCGGTAATTTTAATGATGATAAAAAAGGGATAAATAATGCAACCATCAAAATGGTGGGAACAGAACGTCTGTTTCTAATTAGTGATGGTAGTGTTGAAAATGCCTTGATTTCTGTAAATTTCAATGAGCTGAATTTACAAGGATCCGCCACGAAAATCAATGATGGTGGTTTAATCTATAATCGTGAGGCATTGAATATTCAATACTCACGTTTGACGGGTGGTAATGCTGTTCGTGGTGGTGCAATTTATAACGCCGGCGTTTTGAGTGACTCGCAAAAAACAGCAGGTGTGATTTCGATAGGTAATAGTATCTTGCAGCAAAATAAAGCTGATGAAGGTGCAGTTATTTATACTGAAATGCCGTTGTATCTTATTGTTGAATCTGTGATTCGTGATAATGAAGGTTCAACCGGAGCCAATGGTTCGATTTTATTTTCACAAACAGGTTTTACCGATAAAACGATTGGTGGCGCGTTAGCTAGTCGTATTTCTGGTGTACGTAATTCTACGATTTTTCACAATAAAGGTGGTTATATTGCCAATATTCGTGAAGGCATGATTTTTAATAATGTCACCATGATTAAAAATGCGGCTGGTTTGTATTTGCAAGCACCAAAATGGAATTCAACGACAACGTCGGGTGATACGACAACTACAACGCCTTTTACCAGTGCTCATGTTTCAAATAGTATTATAGTGGACAATAACAACAAGAACTGCGTAGCGGCAGCTGATGATGCGACCGAGGTTCAAAGTAACTTGACTGAATCTGAATGTAACTTAAATGCTTCAGCGGAGCGACCTAATTTTATTTGGAATAAGAACGATCCAAATCAGCAACTCATTGCGGGCGGAATAGATGATCAAGGGGTGTGTGCCGCTCCACCCGCGAAAGGACTCTTGTGCCCATATTCGACACCTAAAGATCAAATGCTAGGTTTCTTTAAACCGCGTTTATTAATTGCTTATAACCAACTCTCTGATTCCTTAATTGTGAATAAAGGGCGTATCTATAGTGATGGCAGCACGGTCGGTTTGGCGAGCTGCGAGAATTCAGATCAACGTGGAAAGTCACGTAGCGGCTATCAGGAATTATGTGATTTAGGTGCAATTGAGTTAATTGTTGATCGGACAGGTATCCCAATCGTAGGTAAAGATATTTTGTATGGAGAAATTGCTAAATTTACGATAGCAGACAGCTTGCTTGATGGGGAGTTAATTGATCCTGAGTCATGTAAAGTAATTTTAGGAAAACCACTCGATGCAAATGGTCAACCATGGCAAAGAGGTTGTTTGGTGATTCAACAGACAGAAACGCCTTCAAAAGGAAAATTGACTTTAGACCAAGATGGCAATGTGACTTATGTACCTAACAGCAATTGGCATGGTGCAGATAAGTTTAACTTGCGAGTAATGACGACAACGACGCGTTTTAATGATGAATCAAACTATTATATTAGCATTCCGACTACGATTGTTCAGGACCCGCACAATAATTTCCAAAGTAAAACTGTGAATGTCGGTGGCGGTAGTTTTGGGATAGGGGCTATTTTTGCATTGTTCGGTTTGACTAGATTACGTCGTTTTAAAGCATAATCAGGGAAGATGAGATGAAAAACTATAAAAAAGCCGCATTGGCAACCATGGTTCTTGCCGCTATGCCTTTGTTAGCTGCGACGAGTAACACTGCGATTAAAGTCACCACATTTGCGGATGAAAATGGTGAAAATAATAACGCTTGTTCGCTGCGAGAGGCCTTAAAAACAGCCGCAGATCGCAGATCGTATGGTGGATGTACTGTTGTGGATATCACATCGGTTTCGACCAAGGTAATCCAGCTTGAAGCGGGAACCTATAGTTTAGACAAAGAGCTTGCACCAGAAGTCAATGTTTCTATTTTAGGGAAAACGCCAGCCGATTGGACGAGAAAGAGCATTATTATCAATGATTATCCAGCACAGACTAATTTAGAGACAATCATTACCGCAAAAAATGCGACTCGACTTTTTAATACCACAGTAGGTAATCGATTTTTAGGCTTAACTCATATTATTTTGAAAGATGGTAATACTTCGGACCGTGGCGGAGCAATTTATGCAGGCGCTGATGTTAATTTACTGAATACTCAAATTTTAAATTCACAAGCAGCTAAAGAGGGGGGAGCTATTTTTATGGCAGGCCCTTTCGCCTCACTCACAATTAATCATAGTTTAATTCAAGGCAACCAAGCACCTAAAGCCAGTGTAATTGCCATGAGTTGTTTCAATGATAATGTATACTCAAAACGTAAAATTGATATTGCTACGAGTAGTTTAATCGGAAATGGTTCGAATGCTTCTAGTAGTATGTTGGAATTCTGTGGAGAACCAGATGTTAATTTAAGCACGAATACCATCGCAAAAAATATTGCGAGCCTCACCAACGGTAGCATTATCAAATTTACTGGTGATACAAAAGCGGGTACAGAAACGAATAATACGTCGAGTATTTTAAGTGATGCGAGTATTTTGACACTAAACAGTAATACGATTGTTGAAAACACAGCGAATACGACCTTTTTATACGATAAAATGGGACTTAAGGCTTTAAGTTTCAATTTGCTAGCCTACAATATTGGTACGAATGCTTGTCGTTATTTATTGGGACCTGCTGCAGACGAGAAAGCGGTTGGCGTGGGGTTAGTTTATAATGCATTGGCGTTAGTAGGGGCGAATAAATGTGATGTACCAACTGCATCATTACCTACTGATCATACTAACATTGATGTAAGTGGTATTAATGATGTTAGGACACTATTGAGCCCATTACAAACCGCTTCTGAAGCGACGGCTTTTTTACCAATATATTACCCAAAAAATAACAATACGAATAATGATTTGGTTAATGTAGGTCTTAGTGGGGCTGAATGTAGTGCAAATGATCAGAGAGGTATTTTTAGGAATACGACGAACACATTATATTTTGATCCAACAGCAAATAATACTTGTGATATTGGTGCTGTCGAGCTGATGAAATTAGCAGCTGCAGATAAGGCGGATATATCGAACAAGTCATTAAAATTAGAGTTAACCGATCCATATAAAATGCAGTTTGATCGGTTTGATGCCTTGGTTAAAAACCCAGATGACCCCAATTTGATCGCTTCTGATAAAGAGCAGCTTGCACTTTATAAGAATCTAGTAGAGAACACCAAAACAAATCTTCACTATCGCGCAATTTATATTAATCTTAAGAAGAATGTTATACCAGCATCTCAGGCTGTATCACTTTTACCTCAAGAGATTGAGCAAGATGGGGAGCATAGATTAAAATTCTATAGTAAAGATTCATATACTGTTACGGCAGAACCACTAGGCCGTGGCCAAATTAATGATTCAGTGACTAATATTGATACTGGAGATAAAGAGAATTTGGTTTGTGAGTGGAATGCGGATCTAGAGCAAATTATTTTTTATCGTAAAGATGATGTTATAACCCAAGCGGGTGATAAAGTTTTCTGTAAATATACAATTCAGTTGAATTCAGATCCAACAATAAAATCTTCGGGTTTAATTCAAGCCGCGTTTGTTAATATTGCACCTGAAGCCAAAAACACTTCTTTAACTTTTAAATATCAAAAACATGAAAAGAAAGTTCTTAATTTGTTAGATTTTGCGAATGATGAAGGTGATACTGGTGAGGGGGGAGCAGGGCCTGTCAACAAACCGAATAAGCCTAAGTTTTGGAAAAATGCAGATGGTGTAGAACTACCCATTCGTTTGATTGATGTACCAGAAACAAACTTAGTAATTACGGCAGATCGTCAAGGTGCATGTCCAGAACCAGATCAGGAAGAAACCTGTTATGGGGGCAACATTTACGTGCAAGAGAAGAATACGTTTAACCCGTTTAATTTTAACTTTAAATACAAAGTTTATGATGCCGATGGATTAGCATCGAATG